>NZ_JBJLSG010000055.1:0-29287 GCF_050871925.1 Kineococcus gurbantunggutensis | reverse complement strand
GCGCTACGACACCGGCGACAAGCTGGACTACATCAAGGCGGTCGTGCGCCTGGCCAGCGAGCGCGAGGACATCGGCCCGGAGCTGCGCGCGTGGCTGGGCGAGTACGTGGCCTCGGGGGCCGGCGCCACCCCCGGCTCCGACACCTGATCCGACACCGACACCGACACGGGTCCCGGCGCCAGCTCTGGCACCAGCTCAGATCTCTGAGCAGGGCACCTGCCGCCCCGTGCCGCGCGAGCTGAGCGCTCGCGCGGCACGGCCCACACCCGCCGGGCGGCTCACCCGCCACGGGGAGGCCTCCTGACGCTGGGTAGGCCGCCTGCACCGCGCGAGCCGCCTGCACCGGGCGGGCCAGCGACTCGCGCACCACGGCGCCGGCTGGAGCAAGGGCCAGCCCACCAGTGCTCGTGCATCGAGCACCACCGGGCGAGCACCACCGGGCGAGCACCACCGGGCGAGCACCACCGGGCGAGGAGCACCGTAGAGCGAGCGAGCACGCAGACGTCGGCCGTGCGTGCGCTGCGGCGCAGGCGTGATCGACCACCCTGCGGCAGGCACGCCTTCCCCGCGCGGCGCAAACCCGTGGCATCACCGGTGGCATCACCGCTGGTACGTGGGGGTCTGACCCGTGGCGAGTGCGCTCAGCGCGGCCTTGGAGCGTTCAGCACTGCCAGGCGCTCTGCCCGTGCGGTGAGCGCAGGCTGATCACCAGGTGGACGGGGACGTCGCTGATCGCGGCGTGCACGTGCTCCAGGTCGAAGCAGCGCTCGCTCAGCTGCACCAGCTCGTGCGCTGCGCTGCCGGTGCAGTGGCTGATCAGTGCGCGCAGGGCCCGGCTTCGGGCGCCGTCGTCCTCGTGGGCGCCCACCTCACGCTGCCCGGGCGGTCCGTGCGCCATCCACGCCAGGAGCGCCTGGTGGTGCGCCGGCTCGCTCAGCCGCAGCGCGTGCCAGCTCGCCAGGGCCTCCTCGGTGGCGCACGGGGCGTCGGGGTGGGCGATGCGGTGCCGCTGGAAGTGCGCGAGGACACCCTCGTGCTCGAACGCCTCGTGCACCTCCACCGCGGTGATCGCCGTTTCGGTGAGGTAGTGGAACAGCTGGTGCGCGTACAGCGCCTGCACCGCCGCGCGCAGCGCCTCGGGCCAGCTCAGCCCGGCGGGGACGAACGCCTGCAGCGCCAAGGACTCGATGCCGGTGGCGGTGAGGTAGACGCCCCAGCCGGTGCGGGCCGGTTCCTCGCCCAGCGCCTCGCGCAAGGTCACGTCGTGGTAGGGGCTGTACCAGCTGAGCAGGTCCATGTCGGCGTGCCCGATCCGGTGTGCCCATGCGGGCTCGGCCGGCGCCGAGGCGCTGGCGTGCACGCGCTCGCTGAGCTGGGCCAGGCGCTGCTGCACGCTGCAGCCCGCGGCGGTGGCCACGGGCACGGGCTCGATGAGCAGCACGCGATCACCGCGGCGGTGGCGCCGGCGCAGGCCCCTGCCCGCGGTGATGGCTCCGGCGTGCACCTGCAGAAAGTGCTCGGTCACGAGGGCGGGCAACTGCGCGGTTCTCACGGCGTCCTCCTGTGGTGGTGGCTTGGGCGGGCAGGTGGCGCTGGCCGGGCAGGTGGCGCCGGCCGGGGAGGTGGCGCTGGTAGGGCAGCGCTGGAGCGGCCCAGCGCTCGAGGTGGTCGGTGCAGCTGGTGCACCTGGACGTGCTGGGCGCAGGGGAGTGGGGCCGGACGCCTCCTGCGCCGCACACCCCGCCGAGCTCAGCGGGCCGGGAAGCTCAGCGCCGCCGCCGGTGCACGGCAGGCACCCGCCCCTAGCGTGCTGTGTATTGCGCGGCTGGTGCCGGTGCGCACGTGCCTGCTCCGGTGCCGCTGGACGGCGCCGAGGTGCGGCACCTCGCAGCCGGCGCGGCGCTGAAGGCGCCGGGCGCACGCGGTACCCGGTGCACGGGCAGCAGTGGATCTGCGGGGCCGCCGGTGCGGGCACTGCGACACCGCGGCTCGAGGAGCTCGTGGGGCAGGCCCGCCTGCTGCTGCACCGGCGGTTGGCGCGCTCCCGGTGCCTCGCTCTGCCCGGTGCCCGGTGCGCGCCCCACTACCGGCACCGGCCGGCAGCGCAGTGACCGCCGCCGCGACGATCGCCGAGCCGCGATCACCGAGCCGCGGCCCCAGGAAGCGGACCCCAGGAAGCGGTCGGTGCCCGTGGGGTCAGTGCCCCTGGTAGGGGTGGCCCATCTGCGTCTGCATCACCAGGTTCAAGGCGTACTCGGGCCACCACGTCCCCGCGGGCGGCTCCCCGGGCCGGCAGGCGCCGTCGGAGTCACCGGGCACCTTGATCCACAGGTAGGCGTCGATGAGGTCCTCGCCGGTGGCCGAGGTGGGCAGGTTCCCCAGGCTGCGGTGGGTGGGGTTGCACCACTCGGTGCCCTGACCGTCCGGCGCCGCCGGCCCCGAGCCGTTGCGGGAGGTGTCGACGACGAAGCGCGCACCGCCCAGCAGCGATGAGATGCCGCGCCCGTAGGTGGTGCTGTCCGGGGTGCTCTTGAAGTTCGACACGTTCAGGGAGAACCCGTCGGCTTCTTGCACGCCGGAGGCGCGCAGGGCCTGCGCCACCACGCCCTCGTCGGCGATCCAGCCGGCGTTGCCGGCGTCGAGGTAGACCACCGTGGCCGGGTTCTGCTTCAGCCGCTCGACGGCTGCGCGCAGCATCGCGAAGCGTTCTGCCTGGTCCAGCCCGGCCGCGGCGGCGCACCCGTCCAGGGCGTGGATGACCGCGTCGGGCTCCAGGACCACGACCGCCTTGGCCGTGCCGATGCCCTGGGCGAAGCGCTCGATCCAGGCGGCGTACTGGCCGGCGTCGCCGGCGCCGCCGCGCGAGTACGACCCGCAGTCGCGACCGGGGACGTTGTAGGCCACGAGCACGGGCACCTGCCCGGCCGCGGCCGCACCGGCGGTCAGGCGACGCACGTCGGCGCTGACGTCGCCCTCGCCGCCGGTGAACCAGGTCGCCACCGGCTGCTCGGCCAGCCGGCGCAGCCAGAAGGCCTTCTCCTGCTCCCCGCTGGCCTGCCACTGGGCCAGCTGGCTCTGGGCGTGACCTGCGGGGTCGGTGTAGAAGACGGCACCGGCCAGCGGGTTGCTCGCCGCCGCGGCGGTCTTCGCGCTCGCGCTCTGGCTGGTGCTCTGGCTGGTGCTCTGGCCGGTGGAGGCGGCGCTGCCGCCCTCGGGGCTGCAGGCGCTGAGCAGCAGCGCGCCCAGCGCGAGCGCGCCGGCAGCGGCCGCTGCCCGCGCTGCGCTCAGCCTCGCCCGCCGGGTGAGCGCGGTGCGCCTCGTGCCGCCGTGGTGCGCGGGCGTGCTCGGCTGTGCGGCGATCGGCACGGGAGCCCCTTCCAGGGAGTGTCCAGGCAGTGCGTTGGGTGCTTGACTGAGGGGATTGAGGCGATTCCGGCACCACGGTGATCAGCGGTGGTGCTGCGCTGCGGCGACCGGCTGGACCCGCCCGGGTGTGGGGTCCGGTGGTGGGACCCGCTGGCCGTGGGGTCCGGTGGTGGGACCCGCTGGCCGTGGTGTCCGGTGGTGGGACGCGCTGGCCGTGGGGCCTGATGCTGGGACCCGGTGGTGGGACCCGGTGGTGGGACCCGGTGGTGGGACCCGGTGGTGGGACCCGGTGGTGGGACCCGGTGGTGGGAACCGGTGGTGGGAACCGGTGGTGGGAACCGGTGGTGGGAACCGGTGGTGGGAACCGGTGGCCGTGGACCACCGTGGGACCCGGTGGCCGTGGGGGTGGGGCTCGGTCCGGGTGCCCGCCCCGGGGGGAGGGGGCGGGCACCCGGGCGGTGCTGCCTCTAGGACAGGTGTACCCAGCGGGCCTGTGACGGGACGCCGCTGCCGGTGGTGACGAACAGCATGTACCAGCCGCTGGGCGCGATGTTCGCGTCCTGCGGGATGCTCAGGTGCAGCTGGTCGCCGGTCTGGGTGAAGTCGAGGGCGACGGTGCGCTGCTCGACGTCGGTGGCGTGGGTGACGGCGCTGGGGCGCATCAGCTTGGCCGTGGCGATGCTCGAGGTCCCGGCCGAGCTCCCCGCTGGGGTCTCGGCCACCGTGTAGCTGGCCCGGCCCCCGCGCACCAGCTCCTCGGGACCGGCGGTGATGGCCGGCTGCTTACCGTCGAACAGGTACGGCGGGGAGTAGATCTCGATGCGCTGCTCGAAGGTGCCCTCGATGCTGTCCTTGTCGTCGGCGAACAGCGGGTCCGAGCCCAGGGTGATGACCCGGCCGTCGGGCAGCAGCAGCGCCTCGCTGTGGTAGTTGCGCCCGATGCGCTGGGAGGCGGCCTGGCGCATGGTGCCGCTGGCCGCGTCGTAGAGCAGGGAGGTGTGGTTGTCGCTGGCGAACTTGCCGCGGTAGTCCGAGGACCCACCGGTGATCAGCGTGGTGTCGTCGGGCAGGTTGACCAGGTTGGGGTAGCGGGTGCCCTCGGGCAGGCGCGGGCCGTCGACGTACACCGGCTCCTTCGCGCTCAGGTCCACCGTGGCGGTGCGATCGCTCGAGCGCGGGGACTCGCCGATGCCGCCGCCGCCGACGACCATCGCGGTCTGCTTCTGCACCGGCGGCAGCATGATCGAGCCGCTGGTCTCCAGCAGGTCCGCATCGCGCAGACCCGGCACCGGGGCGAAGGAGTTGTCCTTCAGGTCCCACAGGCCCGGCTGGCGCCCGGCGTCGGCCGGGCCGTAGCCGGTGTTGGAGCCGGAGTAGAACAGCCGCCCGTCGGCGGTGGGGTACAGCCAGGGGTAGGTGGGGAAGTAGCGCTCAAGGTCGGTGCGCTCGGCCCAGGTCATCGTGGCGGGGTCGAAGACCTCGGTCTGGCCGGTGAGGACCTGCCCGGTGCCATCCAGCCCGGAGGAGGCCAGCAGCGTGCCGTCGGCCAGGGGCACCACCGTGGGGTACCAGCGCTTGTACTTCATGTCCGCCACGCGGCTGTAGCGCTCGGTCGCGGGGTCGAAGACGTACGTGGACTGCGTGCCCTGGTAGTCCTGCTTGTCCATCGTCATCTTCTGCGCCAGGCCGTAGACGTTGCGCTGCTGATCGCCGTGCAGGCCCGCGATGCTGTACTGCCCCGGCGTCGTGCTCACCGCCGCGGCGCCCTCCTGCACGGCCTCGGCCCACACCACGACCTCGCTGGCGTGCACCGTGGCGCCGCCCTCGAACTCCATCTTGTGCGCCGGCGGCAGCACGAACTCGTTCGTCGAGCGGTACTCCACGCCCTGCGGGGAGGTGAACACGGTCCCCTTGGGGAAGGTCATCGCCTGCGCGTCGGGGTCCTCGTTCTTCACCGTGATCGCGCCGGCGGCGCGGGTGACGTCACCGGCGAGGATCTCGTAGCGCTGCGTGCCGCCGGCCACCACCAGGCGCCCGTCGGAGAGGAAGGCGTGACCGGAGCAGAACATGTCCTCCGGGGTGGGGATCTCCTCGAAGGTGTCGTCGGCGGGGTCCCACACGATGCTGCGGAAGGTGCCGGCTTCGAAGTTCTCGCGGTCGTTGCCCGAGCCGGCCACGATGAGGACTTTGCCGGTGTTCAGCAGCGCGGCGTGGATGGCGTTGACGCGGTACTGCTGCGGCAGCTCGAACGTGCTCCAGGAGCCGTAGGCCGCCTTGTAGTCGTGGGTGCGCACCTTCCACTCGTGGTAGCCCAGCTGCACACCGCCCACCGCGGGCCCGGCGTTGATCCCCAGCACCCCCAGCACCAGGGCCGAGACGGCCGCCACGCGGCGGTCACGGGTGCGCTGCATGATGCGCTGCTTGCTCACGAGGTGCCCTCCACGGTGCTGGCCGCGCCCTGGCGGCCATCGGTCCTGCTGGTCGGAATGCGTGCGATCGAGCCGTGCGTGCTGGTGCTCTGCGTGCTAGTGCTCTGTGTGCTGGCCTGCGTGCTGACGGTCTGCGGGTTATCAGCCTGCGTGCTGATGGCCTGCGTGCGGGCGCCCGGCTCGCCGGCGGGGACGGCGACCTGCTCGTCGCGCAGGTCGATGACGCGCTCGCCACCGGCCCCAGCCGCCCGATCCGCCCGGCGTGCGTGGACCCGGTTGAGCACCAGCGGGGCCGAGAGCACCACGATGGAGACGATCGGCCACATCAGCGAGGCCGCGCGGGCGTTGCCGTTGACGATGCTCAGCGCGATGGCCACCACGAACCAGCCCAGCCAGAACAGGTGCAGGCGGAAGGCGAACAGGCCGTCGGCGGAGGAGGCCGAGCCCTTGGGCGTGACGGCGAACTTCGCCGGCAGGCGCAGCAGCGTCTTCAAGAACGCCCCCGCGTAGACGGGCGTGGCGAAGATCGACATCAGCATGCCCGAGACGCCGAAGGAGCCCTCCTTCTCGAACGGGCTGACGTTGTGCCGGCGGTTGGAGACGTAGATCCACAGCTGGAACAGCGTGGCGTCCAGGTACAGCGCCAGCCACACCTGCGGGGGCACGATGATCCCGCCGGTACCGATGACCGCGTACACCATCACGCACAGCGCTCCCAGCAGCCAGGCGATGGCCATGGAGGGGTAGAACGTGGTGATCAGCGCGTAGTGCAGCAGGTGACCCGGGCGCAGCCGCCAGGCGCGGCGCCACAGGTCCTTCAGCAGCACCTCGAACGTGCCGCGCGACCAGCGGTCCTGCTGGCTGAAGAAGTCGCCCCAGGAGGTGGGTCCTTCCCCGACGGCCAGGACGTCGGGGGTGTACACCGAGCTCCAGCGCTTGCCGGTGAGCGGGTTCTTGCTGGTGTGGAAGACCAGGCCGGTGGCCATGTCCTCGGTCACCGAGTCGCGCAGCCCGCCGATGGAGCGCAGCGCCGCCAGGCGGAAGGCGTTGTTGGTGCCCACCAGCATCGCCACGCCGTAGCGGTTGGCGGCGCGCTGGATGACGGAGTGGAAGGGGAACTGCTGGCTCTCCGCGCCCATCGGCACGAACCCGTCAGCGGAGTTGCCGTAGTCCTGCGGGCCCACCACGTAGGCCACGTCCGGGTCGCGAAAGCCCCCCAGGATCCGCTCGGCGTAGTTGGCCTCGGGCTGGTGGTCGGTGTCCACCGACATCAGGATGTCGTAGCGCTCGTAGCCCACCGCGTCCAGCCAGGCGTTGTAGTTGCCGTGCTTGCTCTTGGCCTTGAACGTCCCGCGCGGCTGGTTGTAGCGCGCGATGCCGTGGCGGGAGAAGTGGTGCACACCCAGCTCGCGGCACAGCGCGGCGACCTCGTCGTCGTTGCCCTCGTCCAGCACCCACGCATCGATGGGCGAGCCGGCCGGGGAGCGCACCTGCCGGATCTTCGTCAGCGTCGCGCGCAGCATGCCCAGCGGCTCCTTGCCCGGCACGAAGCTGGTCACGAACGCCAGCCGCTGACCCTGCACGGCCGGCACCGGGACGGGGTCGCGGGCGATGACCGAGGCGATGGAGAGGGAGATGACGTTGATAAGGCGCAGCAGCTCCACCACGAAGATGGCGCCGATCACCAGCACGTTGGCCCACAGCTCGACCGGGCCGCGGATGTACTGCGGGTGGTGGCTGGGCCACAGCAGCCACACGGCGAAGGCCAGCTCGAAGACGATGTTAAACGCGGCCAGCAGCGCGGTGGCGGCCAGGCGCCGGCGCGAGCCGGCGATGTTGCGCCAGCGCGGCTGGAAGCGCCCGCCGCGCTCAGCGGGGTGCTGAAGGGGCCCGGCGATCCTGGTGTAGGCCGGGTCGCCGCTGTGCTCCTGCTGCAGCGCTGCCCGCTGGTTCAGCGCCGGCACGGGCTCGGGCACGGCCGGCGACGAGTGCCGAGCGCTCCTGCGGCCGCGGTGTACCGCCGCGGCGTTGGGTGCCGTGGCCGACGCGGTGGTCGGTGCAGCGCTCGGCGCGGTGCTCGATGCAGCGCTCGGTGCGTTCGCCGGGGGCGGTGTCGTCGGTGCTGATGTCCACGGTGTCGTACCGGATTCGGTGGTCGACATGGTTCCCCCCATGTGCGTAGTCCTGGTTCAGGGGTTCAGCGCGCACCACGCA
Source organism: Kineococcus gurbantunggutensis (assembly GCF_050871925.1). NCBI lineage: Bacteria > Bacillati > Actinomycetota > Actinomycetes > Kineosporiales > Kineosporiaceae > Kineococcus > Kineococcus gurbantunggutensis. Next base: position 21,277 of record NZ_JBJLSG010000055.1, on the reverse strand, counting down.
CGTCGCGACCTGCGCACGGCACGAGAGCGCTCGCGCCATCGAGCGCGCAGCAGCTCCTTGAGCCGTGGCTGGATCTGGTCGCCGCGTCCTCGCCAGGCGTGCGCGCGTCGTCACCCACGCTCACACCGGCGCTGTCCACCTGATCGCCCACCCATCCCCGTGTTCGAGGTTCTGAGCAGGTCGACCCGGTCACCCTGAGCGTGAACTTAGCTAGAGTTCTCAACCACCTCGGGGGAACATCGCACGGATGGAGCAGTCGTCCACTCCGCAGGGTGAGAGGAGTCGGAGAACGCGCACACCAGCTCACCGAGCGTCGCCGCGAGGAGAACTGCGGCGCGGAGTAACCTCCTTGCTCTGCGCGACACCGCCGACACGATCCGCGTCATCACGCGTGCAGCAGTGCGCCTTCCCCGGCGCGGGCACGGGCATGGGTGCGGGTGCGGGTGCGGGTGTGGGTGTGGGTGTGGGTGTGGGCGTGGGTGCGGGCGTCGTCACAGGCGCACGACGCACGGCCCCAGTACGGTGCGGGCACCGCGGAGGTCGACCTCGTCCAAGTGCCGGCCCTGGGTGGTGCTACCCGGCAGCGAGCGCGTCGATGCGTCCCACCAGTCGCGGAAGTTCTGTCAGCAGGTTCTGATCTCGTCCCTGCTGGGCGAGCAGTCCTCGGGCACCAGCACCGCTGACGTCGACTGCACCGGGATCTGCCCGTGCTGCCGGGTATCAGCCTCCGGCTCTGGTGCATGACGTGCTATGTCCTGCCTTCGCTCGGACTCAGGCCGTCACCCTCCGTGGCCCCTGGCTCTTCGGGCTGCACCGCGCCGCAGCTTTGAGCGGGTCGTGGGAGGTGGCGTTGAGCCGGTCGACGCAGACGTGCGGTGTGGGCGGTTAGGGCTGTTCGCGCTCAGCTGCTGAGAGCGGTCCCGGGGCTCGGTCGCACTCGGGGCAGCGGCCCACCGACAGGTACCAGGCGCGCTCGTCCTGGTGGCGGTACCAGGTCCACCACTCGCTGCGCCGCCCGCAGCCGGGGCACACCTGGTGCGCGAAGCGCATGGTCTCCTCCAGCGTGAAGGCGCGCGCGCCCTCGAGGTGCTGGTGCCCGCGCCTCACACCGACATCCTCACGCCGGCGTCCGCAGCCGCCACCCCGAGCGGTGGTGCCCCCCCGTCGTGCTCCAGCCAGCCGTGCTGACGCAGCCACGCGGTGCGCTGCTGCCACACCCGCGCCCCCACCCCCGCCTCGCGGGCCAGCACCGCAGCGGTGAAGGACGCCGGGATGCGGTCCTCGAAGTCCGCCGCGGCGGCCAGCACCCACACCACCGCGCTGAGCGAGCGCCGCGCCGGGCGCAGCATCACCTGGCTGGGCACGGCCTTGACCGCGGTATGCACCGCCGTGGCCCAGCGCACCGCGGAGGGCACCATGTCGCGCGCTTCGGTGGGCAGCAGCCGCACCCCGCTGAGCGCGGCCTGCTCCAGCTCCTGCAGCTCCTCCAGGTCCACCTCGTGCTCCTCGGCAGGCACGATCCCGAGCTGGAGCGGCCGCGCGGGCGCTCGGTGTCCTGGCCCCCTTTCGGGGGTCAGCGTGCGGGGCGGGTCGTTGCCCCACAGGATCACCGTGTGACGGTCCACCCCCTGCCCCGGCCCACCGCCGACGCCATCGCCGACTTCGTCGAACGCCGCGCCGCGCGCCCGCGTGCAGGCCTGGGCCTCGATGAGCAGGAGATCAGTGCCCGCGTCGGCTGGGAATCGTTCGTGCACCGCTACCGGCAGGCGGTGAGCGATCAGCGCGAGCTGACCGCGGACAACCTCGCCCACGCCCTGCTGGACATCGCCGTGCTGCACCAGCACCACCGCGACTTCCAGCGCGGTTGGCTGCGCTGGCAGGAGGTCCTCCAGGCGCTGGAGGACGAGGGGCGCTGACCCGCCCCGGCGCTCAGGTGCACTGATCGGGGTACAGCAGCGGTGAGGGCATACCCAGCCGGGCCGCGGTGGACTGCAGCGCCACCGCCTCCGTGCGGTCCCGAGTCGCGGTGCTGCGCGCCCGGCACGTGTGCGCCTGCTGGCGCAGTTGCCAGGCCACGGCCCCGGCACGCCGCGCTCGCCCCTGCACTGCCCCGGCTCGGGTCCGGGTCCGGGCAGTTCGAGCTATCAGGTCGTCGGTCATGAGTCGGCCTTTCACGCCCACGGTGGTGTGCCACCTGCTCGACGACGCCTCAGCATGACCGGTGCTGCGCACGCGCGTACCACCGCGGCACGCCGTGAGCGCCGGCATGCCGTGAGCGCCGGCATGCCGTGAGCGCCGGCATGCCGTGAGCGCCGGCACGCGGTGAGCGCCGGCACGCGGTGAGCGCCGGCACGCGGTGAGCGCCGGCACGCGGTGAGCGCCGGCACGCGGTGAGCGCCGGCACGCGGTGAGCGCCGGCACGCGGTGAGCGCCGGCACGCCGTGAGCGCCCGTACGGTGCAGTCCCTCGTGCGGCATCCGACCTCCATGGCACGTCATGGCACGTCATGGCACGTCATGGCACGTCATGGCACGTCATGGCACGTCATGGCACGTCATGGCATGGGTGTCGACGCGGGCGGGCGGGCGCGCAGCGCAGCCGGGCCCGGCCCGAGCGGTGCCCTCGACGCACCGCTCGGGCCGGGCCGAGCGCGTGTCGAGCAGGTGCGGCTCCAGGGTGTTGACGGGCCGGTGTTGACGGGCCGGTGTTGACGGGCCGGTGTTGACGGGCCGGCTAGGGGGCACCGGCGCCGCCGTCCGGGTGGTCGTCCTGGGCCGAGAGGGTCAGGCGCGCGCACCGGCCGGCCGGCGCACCTCAACATGGTTGAACGTGACACAACAACGCGTGCTGGAGCAGTGGTGGGCCGAGCTGGACCAGGACGGGCGCACCCGTGCCCTAGCCCTGCGGCCCGGCCAGCACCTGCCCGCCGCCCTGGCCGCGCACCTGCGTCGGCGCGGCGTGCAGGTGCCCGAAGCCCGCGTGGCCTGGGACGTGCAGGGCGTGCAGGACTGCCTCACCGTGCACGTGCAGCCTCGCGCGCTCAGCGACTTCCTGGTCCGGGTGCGCTCGGTGCCCGCGGTGGTGAACTGACGGCACGGGCTTGCTGCACGATCCGGCGGCGGTGCCCTCTGATCGTGCAGCAGACCTGCGCGACCAGGTCCAGCCTGGCCCGGCGCGGTTTGGTGATGCAGCACCAGTCGTGCTCGGTGCGGGGGCCCGGCACGCGGCGGTGGTGCACACGATGGCCAGCACCGCTTCGAGCGCTTGCTTGTGCTCGGGCGGGCTCTGATCCAGCCAGGCGTCCAGGTTGGCGCCAGTGCTGGTGGTGCGGCAGCGGTGCGCCTCGGCGCGCGGCAGGTCATGATCGACCGCGGCCACGGCGATCGCGGCACGCAGAGCACCGGTGCCTGCTTCGGCACCGGCACCTGTTTGGGCACCGGCGCCCGCTTCGGCGGCGGTGTGCAGTACCTGCTCGCAGGCCCGCAGCCAGGTGTCGTCGTCCGGGTCGCACGCCTCCAGCTCCTCGTTGACGGCACCGTCCAGCAGCACCGTGGCCGCCCACCACGCCGGAGCGACTCCTTCGTGCTCGTCGTTGGGCAGCCCCAGCGCCCGAGCGCTCAGGGACCGTGCTCGCGCGTGATCGCCGTCGCGGACGGCTCGCAGCGCCTTGAGCAATAGGTTCTGCGCTGCTTGCTGCAGGTGGAAGCTGGTGCTGATTGTGGCGTAGCGCGCCGGTGTGCTCTCACCGAGCGCGCTGGTTGGGGCCTCGCCGGTGAACGGTGCGGGGTCTTGGGCGCTCACGGCAGAACGGTAGGGCCTCAATGCCCCGGGCGGCGGGTCCCGGGCGGCGGGTCCTCGGCGGCGGAGTCCCGGTGGGAAGTCCGGGTGGGACGTCCGGGTAGGACGTCCAGGTGGGACGTCCGGGTGGGACGCTCGGGTGATCGGCGGTGTCTTGCTGTCCGCAGCCGTGCGGTGCACGTGGTCCTGATCGTCGGGGTACGCCGCCCCGGGGATGCGCTGCACCGGGCAGCGTCTCGGTGCGAAGTGTGCGCAGTTTCAGGTGCGGTCGGTGAGCTTCTCCGCCTTCGCGTGAGGTGCCAGGCCGCCTGGCGCCGGTGCAGATGCACAGTGGCACTCGCTGGAATGGGAAAGGTCGAGATCATGGCTCTGCTGCACTGATCGACGACAGTACGACCTGGATTGTTCACCGAGGGGTCGACTCGCGGGCCGTCCTTGGCGGTACCACCTCCCACAGGCTCGCAGCAGCGGCCCGACAGGATATGGGCCCCTTTTTCCGGGGTGCGGATCCACTTGTCGGCCACGGCCGGTTCGGCGCTCTCGCGGTCGCCGGTGCCGTCGGCCTGAGCGCTGTCGATGAGGTCCTGCCTGCGCCGGCAGTGCAGTTCTTCCACGCCGCGCGAAAGCGGTGCTGCCTCCACCGGACGGTGTCGAGCGCTTCAGTGGCACCGGTGGTGGTGCGGCCGGCGGCGAACAGCGCCGGCGCCTGGTGGTAGACGGCCGGCGGGTAGGACCTGGGCTGAGGGCCCCTCTCGGGCGTGCGAACGGTCACCGTCTCTCGACACGCGAGTCCGGAGAAGTGGGTCATGATCATCGGTGTCACAGGATCGTGCGGCAGATCCGGGTGCTCGAGCGCACGATCAGCTGGCTGCTTGCCCACGGACGCTCAGCCATGCGCTACGACACCGGTTCCTGCGCGATCACCGCGCCGGCTCGCCTGGCGGTGAGGTTCATCTGCGCTCGACGACTCCCTGCCGCGAACTGATGCAACGGCGTGTTGGTCCATGGAGTAGCGACTCGCAAGACCAGCGGGACCTCGATGCGCGGCGGCCGTGCTCAGCTGTCCTCACCCGTCGGTGCTCGAAGCCACGCGCAGGGCCAGCAGGGCGCAATCGTCCTCGGGTGAGGTGCCGGCGAGGTCGTCGATGATGCGGTCGCACAACTGCTCCAGCGGCAGGTGCCGGTGCGCTCGGATGCTGGCGCATAACGCGTCGATGCCTTCGTCCAGGTCGCGCCGGCGCGACTCGATGAGCCCGTCGGTGACCAGGAAGACGGTGGTGCCAGCCGGCAGCACGGCGTGGTGGCTGCTGCGGTCGGTGTCGGGGTCGACACCGACGATCAGTTCAGCAGTGGTGCGCAGCACGCTGGTGATGCCGTCAGGGTGCAGCAGCACCGGGGGTGGGTGCCCGGCGTTGGTCCACACCAGCGTGCCCGCCGGCGCGCGCTCGTGTGCAGTGGCAACCGGTGCACCCCCGCCGGGGTCGGCGGTGGTGGGGGCGGCGGGGTCGGTGGTGGGCTCAGGTGCCCAGTGGATGCGGGCCAGCAGGAGGCTGGCGTGCAGGTGCAGGGCCAGTCCGCTGATGGCGCGCTCCAAGCGGGTGATGACCGCCTCGACCGGTTCGGAGCGGTCCCACACGAAGGCGCGCAGCAGCCCGCGCAGCTGGCCCATGGCCGCGGCGGCGTCGATGTCGTGGCCGGCGACGTCGCCGATGACGATGTTGGGCACCCCGTCGGCGGGCACGGTGATGTCGTACCAGTCCCCACCGACCTGTTCACCGCCGACGTGCTTGCCTCCGACCCGTTTGCCTCCGACGTGCTCGTCGGTGCCGGCGGGGACGTAGCGGGCTTGGACGTCCAAGTACGGCACGTGCGGCAGGCTCGGCAGCAGGGAGCGTTGCAGGACCTCGGCGTTGCGGCGTTGGCGCTCGTACAGGCGCAGCCGGGCCACCGCTTGGGCGGTGAAGGCGCTCAGGGCCTGCATGACCTCGCGCTCGTGAGGGCCGAAGCGGCGTCGGCTGCGCCAGGCCAGTCCCAGCGCGCCGACGGTGTCCTGGCTGGTGCGCAGCGGGAAGTGGACCATGGCCTGGTAGCCGATGGCGGTGATCTGGGTACGCAGGTGCGGGTAATCCTTGGCGACGTCGGTGGCGTCTTCGTAGATGAGGGTGTGGCCACGGGCGGCGTCGGTGGGTGGTGAGGACAGCGACATGGGCAGCACGGCCCACTGCTGGGCCAGGTCGGGGTCCAGGCCGGTGGTGCTCAGGTGGACCAGTTGATCGGTGTGGGTGTCGGTGAGGGCCAGCAGCACGATATCGGCGTCCAGCGCGGTCTGGGCGATGGCGGGCACCTGCGCGGCCAGTGCGCTGAGGGAGTCCGCGGAGATCAGGACGGCGGCTAGTTGCAGCAGTGCCGCCAGGGCGGGTGAGTCGCTGCGCTCGGGCTGCTCGGGCGGCTCGGGCGGCGTGGGTGGGCAGGGAGTCGGTGCGTGCTCGGTGTGTGGTGGCGCGTTCTCGGGGCGGGCAGTCGCATTGACGGCGTCGGGTGGTCCCCAGGCAGCGGCCATGGCGCGCAGTGTGACAGGCGGTGAGCACCGTGTTGCGGCAGTTGGGCATCTTCACCGTGGGACGTGGGACGTGGGACGTGGGCTGGTCTGCCAGGGCAGCTCCAAGGCGACTGGGGATGGATGGAGAAGCAGGGCGAGCTCCGTGTCCTTCAGCACGCCGTCGCTGCGCACCGGTGACCTGATCGACCTGGCGGCTCAACTGAGCTGATCGGCTGCCTGGCTGAGTCGATGGATTGATCGGCTCAGCTGGGCAGCGGGGACCTGGCGCAGCCGGGACCTAGTGCAGCCGGGGATGTGGCTCAGCGCCCACCCCGCCCGCCGCGCACGAGCCTGAGCCCCCCGGGAGCGCTGCCTGCGGGCCCCGCACCCGGTCCCGCACAGGTGCCTGCCCCTACTTAGGTGTGCCACCGGGCTGCAGGCGGTTCACGGTGCGCCGTCCGGGTAGAGCAGCGTCATGGACCTCCACGACCGTTCGATCCTGCTCACCGGTGCCGGCAGCGGCATCGGCCGTGCCCTGGCGCTGCAGCTGGCCCAGCACTCGGTGCGCTTGACGCTGGTGGGCCGGCGCCGGGCACCGCTGGAGGAGGTCGCTGAGCTCGTGCGCGGGCGCGGCAGCCGGGCGCACGTGGTGGCCGCCGACCTGACGGCGCCGGGGGCGCCCGCGCAGGTGGTCGCTGCCGCCCTCGAAGCTTTCGGCGGGCTGGACGTGCTGGTCAACAACGCCGGCAACGTGCGCGCCGGGCGGCTGGAGTCGCTCAGCGAGGCGGAGGTGCTGGCGCAGATCGCGCTGAACCTCACCGCCCCCGTCCTGCTGACCCGCGCAGCCCTGCCGGCGCTGCGCGCCTCGGGGCAGGCGCGCGGGCAGGCCTCGGGGCAGGCCTCGGGGCAGGCCTCGGGCGAGGCTCTGGTGGTCAACGTCTCCTCCGGCATCGGGCTGGTCGCGCTGCCCTTCTACGCCACCTACGCCGCCACCAAGGCCGGCATCGCCCACTTCGGCGACGCGCTGCGCCGTGAGCTGGCCGGGGAGGGGGTGCGGGTGCTGAACGTCTACCCGGGCGCGACGAGCACCCCGATGATGGACAGCTCCTCCGCCGGGGCCGAGCACGGCTTCGAGTACGAGAGCGCCCAGGACGTGGCCGTCGCCACCGTCGAGGGCATGACAGGGGACGAGCTGCGCGTGGTGCGCGGGGGGCAGGCGCGCCGGCGGATGATCGCGCTGGACCGCGAGGACCCCGCCGCGCTCGACGCGGTCCTCGCCGAGCGCAAGGAGGCGCTGGAGCAGGCCGTGGCCGCCCACTCCAGCTTGTGAGTGCACCGCCGCGGGACCGGTGGTGGGCGGGTGCTGATTGCCGCACCATTCCCGGTCCTGGCCGTCTGGGGGCTCTCGGGGAGGGCGTCGGGTTGCCCCCGTGTGCCAAAAGGCGGGCATCGACCGCCTATGAGCTTGCGCGGGTGCGAGCTTGTGACGTGGTCGTGGGCTGCGGTCCGCTGGCCGCTGCCGGGGTGCCGGGCTCCCGGGAGTTGACGGTTCCGGCACCTGCGCGCCCACGGCTGCGTGAACCTGAAGGCCCGGGGTTCGTGCGAGGGCGCGGTGGAAATGGCGAGCTTTAGTCACGCCGCTCGGTGGGACTCACCCCGGGGTGTGCTGAGTCGCGTGCGGTGGGTGACGCAGGAGGTGGGTGCCGTAGAAGGTGGCGAAGGCTTCGGGGCTCAGCGGTGGGGAGTAGTGGTACCCCTGGCCGTAGCCGATGCCGAGCCCGTGCAGCTGCTCGCCCTGGGGAGCGTGTTCGATACCTTCGGCGATGGTGGTCAGGCCCAAGGTGGCGGCCAGGGCGGCGATGCCCGCGCGCAAGGTGGCCGAGGCGGCATCGTCGTGGGTAATGAGGGACCGGTCCAGCTTGAGCACGCTGATGGGGTAGCGGCGCAGGTAGCTCAACGAGGTGTAGCCGATGCCGAAGTCGTCCAGGGCGAGGACGACGCCGGCCCCCACGATCTCGTGCAGGGCGGCGCGCACGCTGTCGTCGTCGGGCAGCGCGTCATGTTCGGTGATCTCCAGGTGCAGGCGGTGCGGTGCGATGCCGTGCACGCTGAGAGCGTGCAGCACGCGGTGGGGCAGCTGGGGGTCGCAGGTGCTGGACAGGCCCAGGTTGACGCTCACGGTCAGCCCGCTCATGCCTGCTTCGTCCCAGTGGTGCAGCTGCGCCAGTGCGCGGTGCAGGACCACCTCGTCGATGAGCGCGGCGAGGCCCTCGCGTTCGGCCAGGGCCAGGAAGTCGTCGGGGGCGATGAAGCCGCGGTGGGGCTGCTGCCAGCGCACGAGGGCTTCGGCGCCCACCACGCGTCCGTCGCTGAGGTCGACGACGGGTTGGTAGACGACCTTCAGCTGCCCGGCGCCGTCCCTCAGGTCGGCCGCGTTCGGACCGTGCTCGTCCGGGCTGGTGCCCTTCAGGTCGTTGTTGGTGCTGGTGCTGGTGCTGGTGCTGGTGCTGGTGCTGGCGCTGGTGCTGGCGCTGGAGCCGTGCAGCACGGCAGCGTCGAGGAGGCGGTGCAGGTCTTCGGTGAGGGTGATGGTCTTGACCACGTCCTCGCGCAGCTGCGGGTGGAACGTCGAACTGGCGTCCTTGCCGGCGTCCTTGGCCGCGTACATGGCGATGTCGGCATCGGCCAGGACGTCGTCGAGGTCGTCACCGAGCCGGGCGTGGGCGATGCCGATGCTAGCGGTGAGGCACAGTGCCTGACCGGCCACCTGCACCGGTCGGCTCAAGGCGGTACCGATGCCGTCGGCGACCCCTTGCGCCGAGGCGGCGCCCGATGCTCGGATCGATGAGGCGCTGGCCGAGGTGCGCTGCGGGTGCAGCAGCACGATGAACTCATCGCCGCCGTGGCGGGCGATCACGCCGTGCTCGCCGACGGCCTCGTGCAGGCGCTGCGCGGTGCTCAGCAGCAGTGCGTCACCGCTGTGGTGGCCGTAGCGGTCGTTGACGTACTTGAAGTCATCGAGGTCGACCATCAGCACCCAGGTCTCGGCCGGTGGGGTCAGAGCGGGTGGGGTCAGAGCGGGTGGGGTCAGAGCGGGTGGGGTCAGAGCGGGTGGGGTCAGAGCGGGTGGGGTCAGAGCGGGTGGGGTCAGAGCGGGTGGGGTCAGAGCGGGTGGGGTCAGAGCGGGTGAGGTTTCAGGGTGCGGGCTCGCTGCGTGCGGGCTCGCGGTCGGTGGGGTGCTGGCCGGTGAGTGCGGGCTCGCCAGCGCGCCTGCCGGGTGCGCACCGCTGCTGCGCTTGTTGACGCGGCGGTTCCTGGAAGAAGCCGCAGAGGCGCTCATGCGGGCGTAGGCACGAGCCAGCCCACGGCGGTTGAGCAGCCCGGTCAGCGGGTCGCGCTCCGCGCTGAGCTCGCTGTAGCGCAGGGCGAGCACGGCGTGCGCGGCGACGGCGATGAAGACGAGCACGCTGGCGCCCAGCAGCAGCAGGGCGGGGGTGTGCAGGGCGCCGGTCAGCAGGTGCGCGCTCAACAGGGCTGGGGGCACCAGCGCGCACGGCAGCAGCAGCAGCAACTGGGTGGAGGGCCGGCGCGCGTGCCGTGGAGCGCGCGGATCGCCCAGCGCGGTCATGGACGGGTGCAGCGCGGCCAGGCCGAACATCAGCATGTTGACCACGCCCAGCGCCTGCAGCGCCTGCCCGGGTGCGGCCACGCGTTGGCCGGCCAGGGTGGTGAGCAGGTCGTAGAGCAGGCAGCCGAAGCCACCAACGACGATGAGCGCCATCGCCGGCAGCAGCCGGACGCGGGAGAAGACCAGCCACAGCAGCACACCCACCAGCAACGCGTCCACACCGGGCGCCAGGACGATCGCCCAGGTCATCGCCTCGTCCCGGTGGTGGTGCAGCCCGCGCGCGAACAGCTCGCCGGCCACCAGGGCGACGACCAGCGCGAGCACCGTCGCATCCAGCCACCCACCAGGAGAGCGCACCTGCCACTGCTGTTGTCTTGACGCCCTGGTGCGGCGAGCCACCCGCAGCAGCAGCGGCAGGGCACCCGCGGCGGCCAACTGCCCGCCGAAGGTCGCCACATCGGTGATCACCTGCGCGTGGGTGGTGATCGTGGTGAGCAGGTGGGAGACGTTGCCGATGGCCACCAGCGCGACGAAGAGCAGCACCAGCGCCCAGGCAGCGCGCCGGCGCGGGCGGTGCAGGTGCAACCCGGCGATGACCAGGGCGACGGCGAGCCAGTTGGTGACCGGCAGCAGGATCGAGCGCAGCGGCGCCACCAGCAGTGCCGCCACGGCCAGCAGGCCCACCACGGCCAGCTGGGTGCCCAGCGCCGCGGGGTGCAGCGCGCGCAACCACCGGCGGTGCTGTACTCGCATGTTCGTCCTCTCACGTCGTCTCGCCCGTGCCGTGTCCGTGCCGTGTTTGTGCTCTGCAGGGCTCTCTGCTTCGGAGGGGCCCGCGTTCCTGCCGGTCGAGTTCTCCGCCGACCTGTCAAGTCGATCTCTGCGGCAGGTCCGGCCGGCGCGAGAGCAGATCTCCTGCGATTGCGTGCCCCCGTGATCGGTTGCTGGTGCGCGGACGTGCGCCGGCGAGCGGCTCACGGTGGGGCTCAACCCGGCACGGCCGAGGGTGGGCGGGTGCCTGCGGCGGCGGTGGTGATCCTGTCGCGCCCGCTCTGCTTGCCCTGGTACAAAGCGGCATCGGCGCGGGCCATGACGGCTTCGGCGCTCTCGCCGATCTGCCACTGCGCGATGCCGATGGTGGCGCTCTGCCCGTGCGGCACGGAGGCGCGGATGCGCTCGGCCACGGCCAGCGCACCGGCCGCGCTGCAGGCGGGCAGGGCCAGCACGAATTCCTCCCCGCCCCAGCGCGCCAGGGTGTCCACCTCGCGCAGGTGCACCGCGGCGGCGGCGGCGAAGGCGCGCAGCAGCTCATCGCCGGCCAGGTGCCCGAAGGTGTCGTTGTAGGCCTTGAAGTGGTCCAGGTCGATCAGGGCGAAGCTCAGCGCGGACCTGCTGCGCACGGCGCGGGCGATTTCGCTGCGAGCCACTTCGTCCCAGCGGCGGCGGTTGGCCAGCCCGGTCAGCGCATCGTGCTGGGCGGCGTGGGCCAGCTGCGCGAGCAACTCGGCGCGCTCGATGGTGTGCGCCGCCTCCCCGGCCAGGGTCTGCAGCATCGCGCTGACCGTGGCGGGCAGGTGCGGCACCCGGTGGCGCCAGATGACGCCCAGCACGCCCAGGGGTTCTGCGCCGCCGCGCAGCACCGGCTGCCACACCCCCGAGACGGTCCCGGACTTGGTGATCATCCCCTGGTCGGCGTCGGGGTGGGCGGTGACGTCGGTGACGAAGACCTGCCGTCGTTGGCGCCAGGCGCTCAGCGGCAGGCCGCTCTTCCCCTCCAGGGGCAGTCGCAGCTGCGTGCCCGGTGCGAAGCCGACCATGGCGGTGGAGACCAGGTGCCCCTCGCCGTCGGGCTGCATCAGGTAGGCGGCCTCGGCGCCGCTGAGCTCGCGCATGGCCTGGCAGATGGCCAGGTGCGGATCTGAGGCGGCGGTGACCGCGCGCGAGGCCTGCGCGAGAGCTTCCACCTGCTGGGTGTGTGCCGTCAGCTGCAGGTGCGCTCGCGCCAGCTCGGCCTCGCGGGCGCGATCGGCGCTCACGTCGTGCAGGGCGATGACCGCGCCCAGCACGTCGCCGTCGCCGTCGCGCATCAGCCGCCCGGAGCACACCACGGTGCGGGCGGTGCCCCCGGGGGCGACGACGACCATCTGCACCGCGTCGACCCGCCCCTCGCGCAGGATCCGTTGTGAGGGCAGCTCCTGCGGTGCCAGCGAGCGCAGCCCGTCGGCGGTGCGCAGGTCGTAGGCGGCGATGTGCTCGTGCACCGCCAGCCCCGGCTGCGGGTGCTGACCCAGCCAGCGGGTGGCGGTGTCGTTGAGCATCGTCAAGCGCCCGGCGGGGTCGGCGACCACGATGCCGACCTGCGCGCTGGCCAGGACCGCTTCGGTCAGCTCCCCGCGGCGCTGCGACTCCGCCATCGCCAGCTCGGCCAGCGCCTGCTGCTCCTCGGCGAGCAGGCGCTGCTGCTCGGCGAGGCTGCGCTGCTCCTCAGCGGCCAGGCGTTCGTGCTCGGCGAGCTGGCGCTGCTGCTCGGCGAGCTGGGCGTGGGCGCGCACCTGGCGCAGCAGGACCTCCCGCTCGTCACGTCCCAGCGCCAGCGCCAGGCCGACCACGGCGAGCATCCCGACGAACAGCTGCACCACCAGGGCTCGGGCGCTGTCGTCGCCGATGGTGGCGAAGGGTCCGCTGCCGGCCAGGGTGAAGGCGACGGCCACCACCCCCAGGAGCAGGTCGTGCACGGCCACGATGGTGGTGTCGAAGCGCAGCGCGACCCACACCGTCACCGCCAGCAGCGGAAAGGCCAGCGGCAAGCCGTCCAGGACGGTGAAGACCAGCCCGTACACCAGCGCTGAGACCACCAGCGCGGCGATCAGCTCTACCATGAGCCACCCGCGCGGGCGGAGGAACGGTAGCGCCGGGCTCGACGGCGCGAGCTGTGTGCCCGCATCCGCCGGAGCGAACGTTCGCTGCGCACCCGGAACCGCGCAGTCCCCGGTGCGGGCCCCGGCGCAGTCCCCGGTGCGGGCCCCGGCGCAGTCCCCGGTGCGGGCCCCGGTGCGGGCCGCGTCTGCGGTTCGCTCTTGGGCTTGGGCTTGGGCTTGGGCTTGGGCTTGGGCCTGGGCGTAGGTGCGGTGTTGCAGCAGGTGGGCGATGCGCAGACCGGCGGCGACGATGAGGACCACGCTGACGCTGTTGCGCGTCAACCAGACCGCCGTCGTCACCGTGGACCAGTGCCCGGTCAGGGCCCACACTGCGCTGGGGCCGATCACCGCGCCCGCGCCGCTGGCCAGCACCGCCGCGGCCAGCAGGTGACCCAGCTGCCGGCCCCCGGCCAGCGGCGGGCGTGCACCTGCTTGCAACAGCTGCGGGCACCAGTGCTGGAGCAACCGGCAGAAGAGCTCGACCTGGACCAGGTTGGCCAGGACGAAGCAACCGGCCAGCGCACCCGTGGCGCCCGTGGCGGTGTTGGCGACAAAGGTGATCACTGCCAGCAGCGCCACGTCCAGCCACCGGGTGCCCGCCGCCCGCTGCATCGTGAACCACAAGGCGGCCACGCCGGCGGCCGGCCACACCAGGCTCAAGCTGGTGCCGTCCATCACCGTCAAGCGCCCCAGGGCCACGGTGAGCGCGAACAGCACCGCGAAGCCGCCGCTTCGCACCCATGCACCCACTGCCACGTCGGCTCCTTGCTTTAGTGCGCGTGCACCTGCAACGTCTACCGGGCCTGTCCATCCGATCCCTGCGCGTCGCTGGCACGGTCCGCGACGAGCCACGGCATGGCTTCGGCGCAGGCAACAGGAACCTTGACCTTCACCCGATGCAGGCGACTGATCGCGCAGGCGACTGATCGCGCAGGCGATTGATCGCAAGCGGCCGAGCACGGTGCAGCTCGTGGCGACCTGTTGAGCCGGTGAGCCAGACGTGCGTCGGCGCGGTGGCGGCGAGCTGTTGCAAGTAGTGGTGCTGCCGGTAGCGCTGCATCAGCGTTGTATCGAAAGACCGCGCTCGGTGGTGGTAGTGGTGGCGGATCGCTCCGGTGCTGCTCACGAGCCCCGGGGCGGCGAGGCTGCGGGTGAGGACCTGATGCCCCGGTCCTCAGCTGGAGCCGATCCACCGCAAGGCGGTGCTCCGTGGTGGGCGCGCACCGCGGCGTGGTCGTCACCGCGACCGAGTCGTCACCGCGATCGTGAACCGGTCGACCGGGGTGGCGATCACGCTGGTCAGGATCCGGGGAGGTGGCGACCACGGCGGTGATGTCGACGTGACCGGCCCTCGCCCTGCTCAGCTCATCCCACCCTCCGCGGCGCGCTTCCTGGTGCTGCTGTGACCGCGCCCGTGGCGGTCGAAGTCGATCTGTGCAGGCATCCGTGTCGGCCCGTGGTCTTTGCAGGTACATGGGACAAGTCCCACCACCCGCTGATGCCCTCGAAGACCTCGAGGGCCAGGGGTGCTGGTCGAAGTCCAGCGCGATGCGCACAAGGCGCGGCATGAGGGGTCGATGGCCCAGGAGGCGAGGCGAGTGGTGCACGCAGCGCGGCAGCGGGTGATCTCACTGGCGCCGGCTTGTGCCACCTGCCCGGCGATGCCTCCTGCGGATGATCCGGTGAGCGAGGAAGCCCTCCAAGGCTCGAGCAGGGTGGCGGCTGCACCGATGGGCGGCAGTGCTCTCTCGACTGTGCGACCTGAAGGTCGCCTCCAAGTGATCACGACCCGGTCAACCGGGTCGTGATCACCGTGTCCGGAGAAGCGGGTCAAGCTGCGCCGATGTCCACTGCTCGACGTAAGTGTGCCCGCCAGGCGCTGAAGCGGAACGTGGTGGAGGCGGTGGCGCTCAGGGCCAGGACCCAGTACGGCCAGCGGCCCGAAGAGGCGATCGCGCTCCAGCCCACCACCGCGACCGCCGCGGACAGCAGTCCCATGGCCAAGGACCTGCTGGCCGCGGAGATCGTTGACCGGTGGTTGCCTCTGCTCATCGAGGTCCACTCTGGTGCTCACCCGGCCCAGGTGCAGTTGGATCCGCACGGAGGTGATCGTAGTGTGACGCGCACCTCAAGAACCGACGTTCAAGGGGTCAGCACCTCGCGTCGAGGACCGCTGCGATCGATCAGCAGCGAAGCCTGAGGACTGGTGAGGTGAGCGGTGCACCCCGCGGAGCGAGAGGTGATGTCACCAGCCCAGCTGCGGCCAAGACGTGCGTCCCCGGCCGCTGCTCCGGCCGCGCTCCCCGCCGCAGGTGCCTCCTCGGTGCAGGAGGTGCTCACGACGCTGGCGGCCCTGGCCGTCCAAGCGGTGCCGGCGGCGCGCTGGTGCAGCGCGGCCTTGGGCGATCCGCTGCAGCCCTGGTACCTGGCCAGCGGGAGCAGCGCCAGCCAGCAGCTGCACGGCGCGCAGTGGCACAGCGGCCAGGGGCCGTGTCTGGACGCCTACCGCCAGCGCGCGGCCGTACTCTGCGCTGATCTGGGAACCGATGCCCGTTGGCCACGCCTGGCCGCGGCCTTGAGCACCACTGCCGCATCCGGTGCCGCGTCCGGTGCCGTCTCTGGTGTTGGGCCGGGTGCTGGGCCGGTGCGCAGCGTGCTGGCCCTGCCGCTGCTGGTGGGCCAGGAGGTCGTCGGCACGCTGGAGCTGTCCAGCCCGCACCTCCACGCCTTCGATCAGGACGGTGCGCACCAAGCCGTGGCCGTGGGCCGGCTCGCGGCTGCGCTCATCGAGCGCCAGCAGCTGCTGGAGCAGGCGCACGGCAAGGTGGAGAACCTGCAGGTGGCGTTGAGCACCCGCGCGCCCATCGAGCAGGCCAAGGGCGTGCTGGCCGTGTGGCTGGGCTGCAGCACGGAGCAGGCCTACGCCGTGCTGCGGGCCACCAGCCAGGAGAACAACGTCAAGGTGCGTCAGCTGGCTGCGCTGGTGATCTCCGATCCGGGCGCCAGCGACCTGCTGGAGGTCCTCGGTGCACAGCACCAGCGGCTGCTGGCCAAGCACGACGAGTGCGACAGCGGACACCACGGCCAGCGCGAAGGTCGGCACCACGGCCGGCACCACGGCCAGCACCACGGCCAGTGCGACGGTGCCGACGCCAGCGCTGCAACCACCCAGGGGTGCGCTGCGGCTGAGGTCTGATGAGTCAACGCCCATAGCTGTCGCAGGAGCTGCTGTCATTCCGGCTTCGCCGGTCGGTGAGGACGGTGCTGACCCGCTCGCCTGCGCGGCCACCACGATCACCACGGGGTTCTGGGTGCCCCCGGGTGCGCAGGACGGGGCACGCGCAGGACGGGGCACCTGGCGCCCTGGCTGAGCGTCAGTAGCTGTCCTGGCGGGCGCGGCCGGTCGGGGGAGCGGGCACCTGCCCGGTGCGCACCAGGTCCTCGGCGACCAGACGCAGCTTGCGGTTGCTGTCCTGGCTGATGCGCGCCAGCAGCGCGAAGGCCACCTGCGCGCTGATCTTGAAGCGCTCCATGAGGATGCCCTCGGCCTGCCCGATCACCGCGCGGGTGACGTTGGCCTGGTTCAGCCCCTCCACCTGCAGCACCGCTGCCAGGGCCAGCGCGGCGTGGGAGGCCACCAGTAGCCCGACGTGCTCGGCCTCGTCGCCGAAGGCACCGGTCCGCGTGGACAGCACGTTCAGCGCGCCCAGGTCCTGCCCGTGCACGAACAGCTGCAGGCACAGCGCGCTGCGCACGCCCACCTGGGCCCAGCGCTGGGCCAGCACCGGCCAGCGCGCCTCGCCGGCCAGGTCGTGCACGCGCACGGTGTGCTGCTCGTACATCGCCTCCAGGCACGGGCCCTGCCCGAGCTGCTGCTGCAGGTCGTCGAAGCGGCGGGGCAGCTCGTCGGTGGCGGCGGCGGAGGTGATCTGCCGGCGGCGGCGCACCAGGCTGATCGAGGCGTGCTGCGCTCCGGGGATCAGCTGCACCGCCCAGTGCACGGCGTGCTGCAAGGTGGCCGGGGAGTCCAGCTGCTGCTGCAGCTGGCGCGCCAGCCGGCTCAGCTGCGCGGCGGTGGCCGGGGAGCCGGTGGCGGTGCCGCTGTCGTGGATCGAGGGACGCCCGCGCAGGTCCTCGCCGGGCTGGCCGCGAGGGTCCTCGTCGTGCTGGTCGGTGCTGGGCGGGCGCTGCATGCTGGGCATCTTGCCGATAAGGAGCCTCATCGCACCAGCACGCGGTGGCCACAGCTCACTGTGCGTGCCCGGCACTGGCGTGCGGGACCTCGGCGTGCGACATCAGTGCGGACGGTCCTGCGCGCTGTGGGTGGAACACGCAGGACCTGACCCGTGCCCGGGCTCACCTCTCAACACCGCCGGCACCGCCAGCACCGCCGGCACCGCCGCCTGCTCGACGTGAGTGGACCTGCCAGGCGCTGAAGTGGAAGGTGGTGCAGGCCGTGGCGCTCAGGGCCAGGACCCAGTACGGCCAGCGGCCCGAGAAGGCGATCGCGCTCCAGCCGGCCACCGCCGCTGCCGCGGACAGCAGCCCCAGGGTCAAGGACCTGCTGGGCACGGAGGTCGCGTGCCGGTGCTTGCCCTTGCTCATCGAGGTCGATCCTGCTGCTCACTCAGCTGCAATGCAGTTAGATCTTCAACCAATCGGTCGATGCGTGAGGCACATCTCAAAAGGGGCCGATGGTGAGACAGCAGGCGCTTCCGGTGGGGCGCTTCCGGTGGGGCGCTTCCGGTGGGGCGCTTCTGGCATGGCGCTTGGAGTGTGCTGCGCGTGGAAGGTGTCGTGCGCTACCTCCTTCGGGTGATCGGGTGCACGAGGACGTCCTCCAAGGCTCAAGCAGGGTGGCAGCTGCCCCGATGGGCGAGGGTGCTCACTCGACTGCGCGACCTGAACGTCGCCTCCAAGCTGTTCGCCGGGTTCGGCGTGGTGTGCGTGCTGCTGGCCGTGGTGGTGGGCATCGGCGCTGTGCAGCTGCGCGCCTCGCAGGCGCAGCTGGCGCAGCTGTCCAGCTCCGGGGTGGCCTCGATCCAGAAGATCGACAAGGTCCACACCGCCTTGATCCAGGTACGCCTGGACCTGGCCAACACCGCTCTGGCCCCCGACGCTGCCGGCACCGAGAAGGCGCTGGCCACCCTCCAGGCCAGCGACGCGGGCCTGGACGCGGCCTGGCGGGCGTACCTGGACGCCGTCCCGCACGCCGGCGCCGCCCAGCGCGAGAGCTTCGAGCAGGCGCTGGCGGCCTACCGCCAGGCCCGCCAGCAGCAGATCACCTCGGCCAGGGCCAACGACGTGGCCGCCTTCATCGCGGTGCGCGATGGCACCGTGGCACCCCTGGTGGCGCAGGTGGTCACGGCGCTGGAGGACCTCAGCGCCACCGAGGCGCGAGCCGCGGCCGACATCGCCGCCGCGGGGCAGGAGCACTACCGCCGGGCCGTGCTGGTGCTGCTGCTCGTCGGCGCGGCCGCCATCGCCTTCGCGGTGGTGGACGCGGTCGTGATCTCCCGCTCGATCGCGCGTCCGCTGGGCAGGACCCTGCACGTGGTGCAGGCCCTGGCCGCCGGGCGGCTGGACCAGCGCGTGGGCCACCGGGCCAAGGACGAGGTCGGCCAGCTCGCCGCCGGGGTGGACGCCACGATGGACACCCTCACCGGCACCATGCGCCGCATCTCCGCCGCCTCGAGCACGCTGGCCTCCTCCAGCGAGGAGCTCTCGGCGGTGGCCACCCGGCTCTCCAGCGGCGCCACGCAATCCGGCGCGCAGTCGCAGCTCGTCTCCGCTGCGACCGAGGAGATCTCCGCCTCCATCGGCACCGTGGCCGCCGCGGGCGATGAGATGTCCTCCGCGATCCGCGAGATCGCCTCCTCCACCGCCGAGGCCTCCCAGGTCGCCAGTGCGGCGGTGGCCAACGCCGCGGAGGCCTCGGCGATCCTGGAGCGCCTGAGCGCCTCTTCACGCGAGATCGGTGAGGTCGTCAAGCTGATCACCTCCATCGCCGAGCAGACCAACCTCCTCGCCCTGAACGCCACCATCGAGGCCGCCCGTGCGGGGGAGATGGGCAAGGGCTTCGCGGTGGTGGCCGGGGAGGTCAAGGAGCTGGCCCAGCAGACCGCCCGGGCCACGGAGGAGATCACCGGCCGGGTGGGCGCCACGCAGGCGGACGCCTCGGCGGCGGCCGGGGCGATCTCGCAGATCGGTGAGGTGATCTCCCGCATCGACGCCCTGCAGGCGACCATCGCGGCGGCGGTGGAGGAGCAGTCGGCCACCACTTCCGAGATGGTGCGCAACGTCGGGGAGGTCTCCACCGGCAGCCAGCAGATCGCGGTGAACATCTGCGGCATCTCCTCGGCCGCCGAGCACACCACCGCCGGGGCCAACCAGACCGCGGCCACCGCCGGGGAGGTCTCCCGCGCCGCGGCCGAGCTGAACGAGCTGGTCGCCTCCTTCACCCTGCCCCGCAGCTGAGCGCACCGGAGCACGTCTGAACCCGATCGAACGCACCTGACCTCGGCGTCCCCGCCGGTGAGGCGTCGAGACGTGCGGGGAGCTGAGAGGTGTGGGCAGTGAGGACAGCGGCTGGGGTCCCGGCGGGTGCGGTGCGCCGGGAGCGGGTCTCCTGGGTGCTGGCGCTGGCGCCGGGGGCGCTGCTGGTGCTGCTGCTGGCCCCGATCGGTACCGGCGCCACGGCGGTGCTGTACCTGGCGGCGATGCTGACCGCGCTGGGTGCGATCGCACTGCGGGGGGTGCTGGTGCCCGCCGGGCGGGCGGCGTGGCTGCTGCTGGCCGCCGGCGCCGCGGTGCTGCTGGGCGTGCAGGCGCTGCTGCTGGCCGGTGCGGGCGGTGCGGGCGGTGCGGGCGGGGACGGCGCTGCGCTGCGCGGTGTACTGCAGGAGCACCCGGTGCTGGCCGTGGCCGGGCTGGCGGGCTACCCGCTGCTGTACGCGGCGCAGTTGCAGCTGCTGCGCCAGCGGGTGCAGCGCCTGCTGCCGGGGGCGTGGCTGGACAGGGTCCTGATCGCCGTGCTGCTGATGGCGCTGGTCGAGGTCTTCGTGCTGCCGCCGTTGCGGCAGGCGAGCGGCACGGGCGCGCTGGCCGCCAGCGCCCTGGTGGGGCGAGTGGCGCTGGATGTGCTGATGCTCTCCTTCGCGCTGGCCAACGGCGCCTTGACCGGCTGGCGCAGCGACCGGCGGCTGGTGCTGGTGGCCGCCGCGTTCGCCCTGCTGCTGCTGGCCGACACCGCCGGCCTGGTGCGCACCGCCGGCCTGCTGCAGACCCTGTGGCCCTCGACGGGCTCGCAGGGCGCTGCGCTGGAGGTGCTCGCCGTGCTCGGCGCGCTCATCGACACCGGCCGGTTCGCCGCGCTGCTGCTGCTGGCGGTGGCCGCCTGGCGCGAGCCCGCCGCGGTGCGTGAGCGCACGGTGGAGGGCTGGCCGGTGCTGGTCGCGCCGACGCTGGCGCTGGTGCTCAGCGTGGGCCTGCTGTGCTGGCACCTGCGCACCCCGCTGCCCGGGGCCGCGGCCGAGCTGGCCCTGGTGGTGGTGCTGCTGGTCGGGGTCAAGGTGCTGGTGGTCTTCGGCGAGGTGCTGCGCCTGGCCGACAGCCGCCGGCAGGCGCTGAGCGATGAGCTGACCGGCCTGCCCAACCGCCGCGCGCTGCAGCAGCGCCTGCGCACCGCCACCAGCGGCCGCGCCGGGGTAGAGCGAGGCCAAGACCGCGGCCCGGATCGCGGCCAGGACCGCGGTGGGGGCCGGGGCCGGGCCAGCACCGGTACCAGCCTGCTGTTGATCGACCTGGACCACTTCAAGGACGTCAACGACAGCCTCGGGCATGAGTGCGGTGACGACCTGCTGCGCCAGGTCGCCGCCCGCATGGCCGCCGTGGTGCCGCCCGGGGCGCTGCTGGCCCGCCTGGGCGGCGACGAGTTCGCCGTGGTGCTGGCAGGGCTGCCAGGTGTATCGGGCACGTCGGGTGCGGACCTGCGCGCCGGCGAGGACGTCGCCGAGGAGGCCGCCGAGGAGGCTGGCGAGCAACTCCTGCGGGCCCTGTCGGCCCCCTTCACCGTGGGCGGGGTCAGCGTGCGGGTGGGCGCCAGCATCGGCATCGCCGCCTGGCCCTTCCCCTGCCCGCACCTGCCTGCCCTGGCGCGGCAGGGCTGCCCGCGCGAGCCGGTGCCGGGTGCACGGGTGCACGGGCGATCGGGTGAGCAGGAGAGCGCTGTCGCGCCGGGCGCGGAGCTGCTGCGGCGGGCGGATGCGGCCATGTACGTGGCCAAGCGCGGCGGCGGGGGGCTGGCCCGCTACGACGAGGCCAGCGGGCAGGCCGCGCGCCAGCGCCTGCAGCGCGTGGGCGAGCTGCGCGCCGGCATCGCCGCCGGTGAGCTGG
>NZ_JBJLSG010000054.1:0-29534 GCF_050871925.1 Kineococcus gurbantunggutensis | reverse complement strand
CCCCCCCCCCCCCCCCCCCCCCCCCCCCCCCCCCCCCCCCCCCCCCCCCCCCCCCCCCCCCCCCCCCCCCCCCCCCCCCCCCCCCCCCCCCCCCCCCCCCCCCCCCCCCCCCCCCCCCCCCCCCCGCGCCGGAGGAGGACCGTCCGTGGCCGAGGAGAGCCTGTGGACGCGGATCGTGCGGGAGGACCCGCAGCACTCGCAGCGCTACGTGCAGCGCTTCCGCGACATGGCCGCGGCCGGGGCGGACCTGGACGGCGAGGCGCGGATGGTGGACGCGATGCTGCCGCGCGGGGCGCGGGTGCTGGACGCCGGCTGCGGGCCGGGCCGGGTGGGCGGCGCCCTGGCCCGCGCCGGGCACGACGTGGTGGGCGTGGACGTCGACCCGGTGCTCATCGCCGCCGCGCAGGAGGACCACCCGGGCCCGCGGTGGCTGGTGGGCGACCTGGCGGAGCTGGACCTGCCCGCCCGCGGGGTCGCCGGGGGCTTCGACGTCGTGGTGTGCGCGGGCAACGTCGTGGCGTTCCTGGCGCCGGGCACCCGCGGCGAGGTGCTGCGGCGCCTGCGCGCGCACCTGCGCCCGGGCGGGCGGGTGGTGTGCGGGTTCGGCGCCGGGCGCGGCTACGCGGTGGAGGAGTTCCTCGCCGACGCGCGCGGGGCGGGCCTGGAGCCGGACGTGCTGCTGTCCACGTGGGACCTGCGCCCGCACGCGCCGGGCTCGGACTTCCTCGTGGCGGTGCTCAGCCCGGCGGGCGGTGCCGGGCGGGGACCGGGCGGGGACCGGGCTGAGGACCGGGCCGAGGGGCCGGGCTGAGGGGCCGGGGCGCTCACACCAGCGCGGCCAGCGCGTCGCGCACCGCACCGGCCCCGCCGAGAGCGGCGACCGCGTCGCGCGCGACGAGGAACCCCGCGACGCCCACGGCCCAGCCCAGGGCGGAGTCGCCCCGCCGGCCGAGCCAGCCGTCCACGCGGCGCAGCACGGGCTCGACGCGGCGGGCCGCCAGCGCGCGCAGCGCCAGCAGCACCAGGGCGGGCGCCACCATCACCAGGCAGTAGCCCACCAGCAGGGCGCCGGTGGCCGGTGCGGGCAGGTGCGCGGCGCCGATCAGCCCCAGCGCCGCCAGGTACGGCAGCATCGTGGCCACCTCCACGGCGACGGAGGCGGCGGCCAGCAGCACGGCCCGCGAGCCGTCGAGGCGCTCCACCCGCTCGCGCCAGCGCTGCGTGCGGTCCGGCAGCCCCCTGCGGCGGCGGCGGCCGGAGTCCAGCGCGAAGCTGCCCGCGAGCAGCCCGGCGCCGAGCACGAGCTGGGCCCACCGGGCGGCCGAGGAGGCGCCCGCGCCGGCCAGGGCCCCGGAGGCCGCCTCCCACAGCGCCCGCCCGCCCAGCAGCAGCGCGGCGCCGAGCAGGGCGTAGCAGCCGGCGACGACGCCCAGGTGCAGCAGCACCCGCCGCACCGGCGCCGGGCCCGGGCGCAGCAGCACCCACACCGGCAGCACGAGGGTGCCGGTGCTGGTGGAGTCCACCAGGGCGAGCACGACGAGGGCGGCGGCCAGGGCGAGCGGGCCGGTCGCGCCGGCGGCGGGGAGGTTCTCCAGCAGGTCCACGCCGAGCAGGGTGCGCGCGCGCCGGGCGCGGGCGCGTCCGCCGCCGGGAGGCACCCCGGGGCCGGCGGCGTGCTCCGGCGGCGTACTCCGGCGGCGTACTCCGGTCGGGGGACGCCGCGCGGCGGGCGCGGGTGGTCGGATGGGGGCGTGAGCACCGCAGCACCCGCAGGCCCGCTCCCCCGCGCGCGCCGCGGGCCCGGCGACCGGCCGACCCCCCGCGACGTGCTCACCGCGGCGGGCCTGTTCGCGCTGGGGGCGGCGCTGACCGCGGCGGGCGTGACCGGCACCTGGACGGACGCGCCGTGGCCGGCGGGGTCGCCGGCGTGGTCGCTGCTGCTGCTGGCGCTGTGCTGCGCCGCGGGCGCGCTGCACCGCGCGGCCCCGCTGGGCGCGCTGGCGGTGGCCGCGGCGGGGTTCACCGCCGACGGCCTGACCGGCGGTTCCCTGGGCGTGACCCTGGCCTTCACCGACGTGCTCTACCGGGCGTACGTGGCCACCACGCCGGCGCGGCGCGAGCGGCTGGAGCGCACCGCCGCCGGGCTCGTCGTCGCGGCGTGCGCGGTGGCCGGGGTGGCGGGCTGGTCGCTGCGGGAGGTGGTGCTGCTGGCGGTGCTGGGGGCGGCGCTGCTGCTGACGCCGGTGTGGTGGGCGCGCGACGTGGTGCGCGGGGCGGAGCTGGCCCGGCTGGCGGGCGAGCGCGCGGCGCTGGAGGCGGAGCGGGCGGTGCGCGAGGAGCGCGCCGCGATGGCCCGCGACCTGCACGACGTCGTCGCCGGGCACGTGGCGGCGATCGCGCTGCAGTCGGAGGGGGCGCTGGCGGCGGCGCGCGCCCGCGGGCAGGACACCGCCGTGCTGGCGGGCATCCGCGCGGCCAGCGTGGAGGCGCTGGGCGAGATGCGCACGATGATCCACCTGATGCGCGGGGGCGGCGGGCCGGACCCGGTGGCGGCCGCCGGGGACCTGCGCGGCGCGGTGGAGCTGGCGCGCGCCGGCGGCCTGGACGTGCGCTGGGCGGCGGGGTCGGGCCCGCAGGCGGCGGGGTCGGCGGCGCCGGCGGTGCGCCAGGCGCTGCACCGGGTGCTGCAGGAGGCGCTGACCAACGCGCGCCGGCACGCCGCGCCCGGTCCGGTGGAGGTGTCCGTCGAGCCGGTCGAGGGCGGCGAGCGGCTGCTGCTGCGGGTGGCCTCGGCCCTGCCGGGGCAGGGCGGGCGGGGCGGTGCGGGCGGGCCCGGTGGGTCCGGTGGGCCCGGCTGCGGGCACGGGCTGGCGACGATGCGCGAGCGCACCGAGGCGCTCGGGGGCGCCTTCGGCGCCGGCCCGGCGGCGGGGCGCTGGGAGGTGCGCGCGGAGCTGCCGCGCCGCCCCGAGCTGGGCGCGGCGGGGACGGCGCGGGGCGGGGCGGGGACGGCGCGGGGCGGGGCGGCGGTGCCGGGTGCGGCCGGGCGCGGGGTGCCGGCGTGAGCGCGCCGGTGCGGGTCGTGCTGGCCGACGACCACGCGGCCGTGCGGGCCGGGCTGCGGATGGTGCTGGAGGCGTCGGGGCGGGTGGAGGTGGTCGGGGAGGCCGCCGACGGGGCGGCGGCGGTGGCGCAGTGCCGGGCGCTGGAGCCGGACGTGGTGGTGATGGACCTGCGCATGCCCGGCACGGACGGGATCGCCGCGACCGGGCAGGTGGTGGCGCGGGGCACGGCGGTGCTGGTGCTGACGACGTTCGACCTGGACGAGCTGGTGCTGGGGGCGCTGCGGGCGGGCGCGGCGGGGTTCCTGCTGAAGACCGCGGACGGCGCGCAGCTCGTGGACGCGGTGGTGCGGGTGGCCGCGGGCGAGGGGGTGCTGGCGCCGGAGGTGACGCGCACGGTGCTGTCCTCGCTGGCCGCCGCGCCGCGGCCGGTGGCCGGGCCGGACCTGTCGGTGCTCACCGGGCGCGAGCGCGAGGTGCTGCGCTGCCTCGGGGAGGGGCTGAGCAACCCGGAGCTGGCGCAGCGGCTGGTGATCTCCCCGCTGACGGCCAAGACGCACGTGAGCCGGCTGCTGGGCAAGCTGGGGCTGGCCTCGCGGGTGCAGGCGGCGCTGCTGGCGCGCGACGCGGGGCTCGTGGGACCCGCCGCCGACCAGCGCATTGAATGACCATCCAGGATGGTGCATACTCTTCCGCATGTCGAAGGTCCTCACCTCCCTCCCCGCCGGTGAACGCGTCGGGATCGCCTTCTCCGGCGGCCTGGACACCTCCGTGGCGGTCGCGTGGATGCGCGAGCACGGGGCGGTGCCGTGCACCTACACCGCCGACATCGGCCAGTACGACGAGCCCGACATCGCCTCGGTGCCCGACCGCGCCCAGGCGTACGGCGCCGAGGTCGCCCGGCTCGTCGACGGCAAGGCCGCCCTGGTGGAGGAGGGCCTGGCCGCGCTGACCTGCGGGGCCTTCCACATCCGCTCCGGCGGGCGCAGCTACTTCAACACCACCCCGCTGGGCCGCGCCGTCACCGGCACCCTGCTGGTGCGCGCGATGCTCGCCGACGACGTGCAGATCTGGGGCGACGGCTCCACCTTCAAGGGCAACGACATCGAGCGGTTCTACCGCTACGGCCTGCTGGCCAACCCCGCGCTGCGCATCTACAAGCCGTGGCTGGACGCCCGCTTCGTCAGCGAGCTGGGCGGGCGCAAGGAGATGTCGGAGTGGCTGCAGGCGCGCGACCTGCCCTACCGCGCCAGCACCGAGAAGGCGTACTCCACCGACGCGAACATCTGGGGCGCCACCCACGAGGCCAAGCGGCTGGAGCACCTCGACGTCGGCGTCGAGCTCGTCGAGCCCATCATGGGCGTGCGGTTCTGGGACCCCGAGGTGCAGATCGCCCCCGAGGACGTCACCGTCGGCTTCGAGCAGGGCCGCCCGGTCACGATCAACGGGCGCGAGTTCGACTCCGCGGTGGACCTGGTGCTGGAGGCCAACGCGATCGGCGGCCGGCACGGGCTGGGCATGTCCGACCAGATCGAGAACCGCATCATCGAGGCCAAGAGCCGCGGCATCTACGAGGCCCCGGGCATGGCGCTGCTGCACGCCGCCTACGAGCGCCTCGTCAACGCGATCCACAACGAGGACACCGTCGCCAGCTACCACAACGAGGGCCGGCGCCTGGGCCGCCTGATGTACGAGGGCCGCTGGCTGGACCCGCAGGCGCTCATGCTGCGCGAGTCGCTGCAGCGCTGGGTCGGCATGGCGGTCACCGGCGAGGTGACGCTGCGGCTGCGCCGCGGCGAGGACTACTCGATCCTCGACACCACCGGCCCCTCGTTCAGCTACCACCCCGACAAGCTCTCGATGGAGCGCACCGAGGACTCCGCCTTCGGCCCGGTGGACCGCATCGGCCAGCTCACGATGCGCAACCTCGACATCGCCGACTCCCGCGCCCGGCTGGAGCAGTACGCCCGCATCGGCCTGGTCGGGCAGTCGCAGCAGCCGGCCCTGGTGGGCGCGGCGCAGGCGGCCTCCACCGGCCTGATCGGCGCGATGGACGAGGGCGGCGCGGAGGCCATCGCCTCGCGCGGCCAGGTCCCCGCCGACGAGGAGCTGCTGGACCGCGCCGCGATGGAGTCCGGCACCGACTGACCGCCGCACCCCGCACGACCCGCACGACCCGCACCGCCCCGTCCCGGACCCCCGGGGCGGGGCGGTGCTCGTGGTGCGGGGGGGACCCGGTGCGCGCGGGACCCGGTGCGCAGGGCCCGTGCGCGGGAAACCCGGTGCGCGGGCGCGGCGGAGCGGCCACGATCCGGTGCGTGACCCGCAGCCCCGACCCCGCCGCCGTCCGGCACGCGCACGCCGACGCCTGGCGCGAGCTGGCCCTGTCCCACCCCGGCGGCGCGGCCGGAGACCTGCCCGGGGCGCGGCTGGCCTCCAGCGGCCTGCCGTTCCCGCAGTTCAACGGCGCCGACGTCACCGACCCCGCGCTCGTCGACCCCGCAGCGGTGGCCGCCTGGTTCGCCGCGGCCGGGGTGCCCTGGGCGTGGCGCGTGCCCGCCGGCGCCGACCGGCCGGAGGGCCCGCTCGTCGTGGCGCAGCGGCTCATGGGCCTGCACGGCGAGGACCTGCGCCCGGCGCCCGCGCCGCGGGGCGTGGAGCTGCGCCTGGCCGGTCCCGCCGACCTCGAGGACGTCGTCGCGGTGGACGTGCGGGCCTTCGGCGGGGACCCGGCGTCCGCGCGGGCGTGGACCGCCCCGCACCTGAGCGCCCCCCGCGTCGCGGTCGGCCTCGCGCGGCTGGAGGGGCGGGCGGTGGGCACCGCCTACGCGGTGCGCTCGGACGGGGCGGCCGGACCGGCCGTCCTGCTCGGCGGGGTGGCCGTGCTGCCGGAGGCGCGCCGGCGCGGGATCGGCGCGGCGCTGTCGTCGTGGCTGCTGGCGGGCGCGCTCGGCGCCGGGGCGCGGCTGGCGCACCTGCAGCCCGACGACGAGCGGGCCGCGCGCGTGTACGCCCGCCTGGGGTTCACCGAGGTCCCGGGCCTGGAGGTGCGCGCGCCCCGGCCCCCCGCCGGGGGCTGACGCGCCCCCACCCGGGAGGACAGGATCGGGCACGTGCAGCGGGGGCGACGGCGCCCCGCCCGGGAGGTGGAGGCGCGATGAGCCAGGCCAGCAGGGCGCACGGGGCGGCACCGGCGGGGCACGTCGCCGACGGCCACGCGCTGATCCGCGTGCACGGCGCCCGGCAGAACAACCTCAAGGACGTCAGCGTCGAGATCCCCAAGCGGCGCCTGACGGTCTTCACCGGCGTGTCGGGCTCGGGCAAGAGCTCGCTGGTGTTCGGCACGATCGCCGCGGAGTCGCAGCGGCTCATCAACGAGACGTACAGCGCGTTCGTGCAGGGCTTCATGCCGGCGCTGGCGCGCCCCGACGTCGACGTCCTCGACGGGCTGACGCCGGCCATCGTCGTCGACCAGGAGCGCATGGGCGCCAACCCCCGCTCCACCGTCGGCACCGCCACCGACGCCCACGCGATGCTGCGCATCCTCTTCAGCCGGCTGGGCCGCCCGAGCATCGGCGGCCCCGGCGCGTTCTCCTTCAACGTCCCCTCCGTGCGCGCCACCGGCGCGGTCACCGTGGAGCGCGGCGGCAGGACGAAGGCGGAGAAGGCGACGTTCGAGCGCCTGGGCGGCATGTGCCCGCGCTGCGAGGGCACCGGCCGCGTCAGCGACGTCGACCCCTCCGCGCTCTACGACGACGCCAAGTCACTCAACGAGGGCCCGTTCACGATCCCCGGCTACGGCACCGACGGCTGGTACGGGCGCGTCTACGCCGGCAGCGGGTTCTTCGACCCGGACAAGCCGATCCGGCAGTACACGCAGCGCGAGCTGCACGACCTGCTGCACCGGGAGGCGACGAAGGTCAAGGTCGACGGCATCAACGTCACCTACGAGGGCCTGATCCCGAGGATCCAGAGGTCGATCCTGTCCAAGGACGTCGAGGCCATGCAGCCGCACGTGCGCGCCTTCGTGGAGCGGGCCGTGACGTTCGCGACCTGCCCGGAGTGCGGGGGCACCCGGCTGGCCCCGCAGGCGCGCTCGTCCAGGATCCGCGGGAAGAACATCGCCGACGTGTGCGCGGTGCAGATCAGCGACCTGGCCGGCTGGCTGCGCGAGCTGGACGAGCCGTCGGTGGCGCCGCTGGTCGCCGGGCTGCAGCACCTCCTGGACGCGTTCGCGGCGATCGGGCTGGGCTACCTGTCCCTGGACCGCCCGGCGGGCTCGCTGTCGGGCGGGGAGGCGCAGCGCACGAGGATGATCCGCCACCTGGGTTCCTCGCTCACCGACGTCACCTACGTCTTCGACGAGCCCACCACCGGCCTGCACCCGCACGACGTGGCGCGCATGAACGAGCTGCTGCTGCAGCTGCGCGACAAGGGCAACACCGTGCTCGTCGTGGAGCACAAGCCGGAGGCGATCGCGATCGCCGACCACGTCGTGGACCTCGGCCCCGGCGCCGGCAGCGCGGGCGGGCGGGTGGTGTTCGAGGGCACCGTGGAGGGGCTGCGCGCCAGCGGCACCCTGACCGGGCGGCACCTGGACGACCGCGCCGCGCTCAAGCCGTCGGTGCGCACGCCCTCGGGGGTGCTGCGGGTGCGCGGGGCGTGCACGAACAACCTGCGCGACGTCGACGTCGACGTCCCGCTGGGGGTGCTCGTCGCCGTCACCGGGGTGGCCGGTTCCGGCAAGAGCTCGCTGGTGCACGGCTCGGTGTCGGGGCGCGAGGGCGTGGTCTCGATCGACCAGGGCGCCATCCGCGGTTCGCGGCGCAGCAACCCGGCGACGTACACCGGCCTGCTGGACCCCGTCCGCAAGGCGTTCGCCAAGGCGAACGGCGTGAAACCCGCCCTGTTCAGCGCGAACTCCGAGGGCGCCTGCCCCACCTGCGGCGGGGCCGGCGTCGTCTACACCGACCTCGGCGTGGTGGCCGGCGTCGCCTCGACCTGCGAAGACTGCGAGGGCAGGCGGTTCCAGGCGGCGGTGCTGGAGCACCGCCTGGGCGGCAAGGACATCAGCGAGGTGCTGGCGATGCCGGTGAGCGAAGCCGCGCAGTTCTTCGCCGCCGGGGAGGCCCGCACGCCGGCGGCGAGCGCGGTCCTGGACCGGCTCGCCGACGTCGGCCTGGGCTACCTCACCCTGGGCCAGCCGCTGACCACGCTGTCCGGCGGCGAGCGGCAGCGGCTGAAGCTGGCCACCCACCTGGGCGGGCGGGGCGGCGTCTACGTCCTGGACGAGCCGACCAGCGGCCTGCACCTGGCCGACGTCGCCCAGCTCCTGGCGCTGCTGGACCGGCTCGTGGACTCCGGCCGCTCGGTGCTGGTCGTCGAGCACCACCAGGCGGTCGTGGCGCACGCGGACTGGGTGGTCGACCTGGGCCCCGGCGCCGGCCACGACGGCGGCCGGGTCGTCTTCGAGGGCACCCCGGCCGACCTCGTCGCCGCCCGCTCCACCCTCACCGGCGAGCACCTGGCGGCCTACGTCGGCGCCTGAGCGCCGGCCGCGCTCAGCCCGCCGGGCCGGCGGGTTCGACGGGCCCGGTGGGTTCGGCGAGCTCCGGGCCGTCGTTGCGGGGGCTGTTCACCGCGGTGGAGACCTCGTGCGGCACCAACCGGGGCTCGGGGACGGCGTCGAGCACCTGGCGCACCAGGTCCAGGCCCGTCAGCGAGGTGTCCAGCCAGTCGTCGCGCATCTCGGGCGGCACCACGACGGGCGTGCGGTCGTGGATGTGGCCCAGGGCGTCGGAGGCGCTGGTGGTCAGGACGGTGAACGTCCACAGCCAGCGCTCGGGGTCGTCCTCGGCCCGGGCGGGGTCCGGCCACAGCTCGTACAGCCCGGCGAAGGTGAGGACCTCGCCGTCGGGGTCGTGCAGGAAGTGCGGCACCTTGCTGCGGCCCTCGCGCTGCTGCCACTCGTAGTAGCCGTCGGCGGGCACCAGCAGCCGGCGCCGGGACGCGGCGCGCTTGTAGGCGGGTTTCTCGGTGACCGTCTCGACCCGCGCGTTGATCATCCGGTTGCCGACCTTGACGTCCTTCGCCCACGCCGGCACCAGGCCCCAGCGCAGCGTGCGCAGCTGGCGCACGGGGGCGCCGCCCCCCTCCTCGCGCGGGGCGCGCTCCAGGACCGCGCGGGCGCGCTGGGTGGGCGCGACGTTCCACGACGGGCGCAGCGGCTCGCCGACGACCTCGCCGACGCCGAGCAGCGCCACCAGGTCCTCGTCGGAGCGGGAGTTGGCGTAGCGACCGCACATGCGGCGAGTGTGGCGCCCCCCTCCGACACCGCGCAGCCCGGCACGCGCGGCCCGGCACGCGCGGCCCGGTGCCCGCCTCAGCCGGCGGCGCGCCCGGCCCGGCCCAGGGCGGTGGCGAGCAGGTCGCGCGCCGGGCCGCCCGGGCGCGCCCCGCGCGGCCACACCGCGCGCAGCGAGCGGCTCAGGTCCACCTCGTGCACGGGCACGGCCACCAGGCGGCCCAGGGCCAGGTCGTCGCCCACGGACAGGGCGCTGAGCACGGCGGGCGCGGTGCCGGCGGCGGCCGCGGCGCGGATCGCGCTGGTGGAGGACAGCTCCAGCAGCGGGGCCGCGCACGGCCCGTGCGCGCGCAGGGCGCTCTCCAGCGCCGCGCGCGTGCCCGAGCTCGGTTCGCGCTGCACCAGGCGGGTGCCGGCCAGCTCCGCCGCGCCGACGGGGGTGCGCCGGCGCGCCCACGGGTGGCCCGGGGCGACGACGAGGACGAGGTGGTCGCGGGCCACGGTGCGGCTGCTCAGCCCCGGCGGCACGAGGGGGCCCTCGACGAACCCCAGGTCCGCCTCGCCGGCGCGCACGGCGGCGGCGACCTCCTCGGAGTTCACCGCGCGCAGGCTCACCGCGGTGCCGGGGCGCTCGGCGGCCAGGGCCACCAGCCAGCGCGGCAGCAGGTGCTCGGCGACGGTGAGGCTGGCCGCGACGCGCAGCTGCTGCTCGCCCTCGCGGCGCAGGGAGGCGATGCCGGCCTCCAGCGCGGACGCGGCGTGCAGGACGTCGCGGGCCCAGTCCACGACGAGGGCGCCGGCGGGGGTGAGGGTGGAGCCGCGCGCGCCGCGGGTGACCAGCGGCACGCCCACCAGGCGCTCCACGGCGCGCACGCGGGCGCTGACGGCGGGCTGGCTCAGGCCGTGCTCGGCGGCCGCGCGCCCGAGGCTGCCGGTGGCGGCCACGCGCAGCAGCAGCTGCAGGGAGTCCAGGTCGGGCACGTGCTGCAGGTGCGCCCCGTGCTCCACCACGCGCGCCAGCGTACGCGCAGCCATCAGCGGTGCCGATGGGTCCATCGGGACGGGCCGCCTACCGGCGCCGGCGCCGGGCGGGCAGGGTCGGGGCGGGTGGCCCGCGGCGGCGCGGGCCGGTGGGGGGGCGGGGACGTGGACGGGACGGCGGGCCGGGTGCCGCTGCGGCGGCGCGCGGCGGCGGGGGCGGCCGGGCGCGCGGCGGGGCGGGCCGGGGCGGTGTGGCCGGGGCTGCTCGCGGTGGGCGCGGCGACGACCGCGGCCTTCGGCGCCGCGCACCTGGTGCCGGTGCTGGGCGCCTCCACGGCGGGCGTGGTGCTCGGGGCGGTGGCCGCGAACTGCGGGCTGCTGCGCGATCGCCTCAGGCCCGGCGCGGCGTTCGCCGCGCGCCGCCTGCTGCGCGCGGCCGTGGTGCTGCTGGGCCTGCAGCTCGCGCTGCCGCAGCTGCTGGGGCTGGGCGCCGCCGGGCTGGTGCTGGTCGTCGTCACGGTGGCGGTGACGTTCACCGGCACCCGGCTGCTGGGGCGGGCGCTGGGCGTGCCGCCGGCGCGCGCGCTGCTCGTGGCCACCGGGTTCTCCATCTGCGGCGCCTCGGCGGTGGCGGCGGTGAAGGAGGTCACCGACGCCGACGAGGAGGACGCCGCCGTCGCGGTCGCGCTGGTCACCCTGTGCGGCACCCTGGCGATCGCGGCGCTGCCGGCGCTGCGCGGCCCGCTCGGCCTGGACCCGGTGCCGTTCGGGACGTGGGTGGGCGCCAGCGTGCAGGACGTCGGGCAGACCGTCGCCGTGGCCGATCAGGTCCCCGGGGCGCTGACCACCGCGGTCGTCGTCAAGCTCAGCCGGGTGGTGCTGCTGGCCCCGCTGGTGGCGGCGGTGGCGCTGGCGGGGCGCCGCGCCGGGGGCGGCCGCGCCCCCGGCTCGGGCCGGCGCCCGGCGCCGGTGCCGCTGTTCGTGGCCGGGTTCCTGGCCGCGATCGCCCTCAGCAGCACCGGCCTGCTGCCGGGGGCGGTCCTCACCGCCGCGCACCGGGTGCAGGAGGTGCTGCTCGTGGCGGCGCTGGTGGGCCTGGGCACCGGCGTGCACCTGCGCACCCTGCGCCGCACCGGGGGGCGCGCGGTCCTGCTGGGGCTGGGCTCGTGGGTGCTGGTGGCGGGCGTGGCGTACGCGGGGGTGCGGCTGCTGGGGGCCTGAGCCGCCGGGGCCGGCGCCCCGGCGGCGCCGCGCCCGGCTCAAGACCGGCGCCCGCGGTGCCGATGCACCCGGTGAGCGGGAGGGGCTCGCCGGCGGCAGGCCCGACGCCCCTCCTGCTCCCCACCCCCTCCCCGCCGTGTCCGACCCCCCGGCGGTGCCGGGGTCACAGCACCGAGAAACCCGCCGGCGGTGCGCCCCGGCCGGTGGCGGTGAGCAGCAGCGGCGCGGCGCGGTCGTCGGCGACGGCGAGCTCGGCCACCAGGTGCAGGGACTGCAGCGCCGCCGCGGCCGGCACCCGCGCCGGCACGCCCAGCGCCGCGCACAGGTCCGCGGTGTGCACGGTGAGCTCGAACGTGCGCGTGGGCAGGTAGTCCGCCAGCCGCATCCCGCCCGCGACCGTCGTCAGCAGCTCCGCGCCCCCGCGCGCGCCGACGAGCGCGAGCACCCGCTCGGCGGTCCGCGCCACCGCCGCGGCCGGGTCGTCGCCGAGCGCGGCGCCCGCCTCGCGCCCGCGCTGCGCCACCCCCGGCCCGGCCGCGACCTCGCGGGTGGCGAGGAAGTACCCGGCCGCCGAGCCCACGTCGACGGCCGCGGCGGGCCGCTGCAGGTAGGCCTCCACGGTGAGCAGCGAGCGGCTGGTGTGCCCGACCAGCGCCCGCACGTCCCACTCGCCCAGACCGGGTGCGCCCCAGCGGTCGCCGACCTGCGCCGCGGTGCGCGCGAACCACCGCGCGGCCCCGGTGAACGCGTCCCGCGACCGCTCCCAGCCGGAACCCTCCGAACCCCCGGAACCCCCGGAACCCGCCGGGAGCGTCACGACGCCGCCCCCGCGCGCCGCGCGGCGTCGCCGAGGAACCGGGCCAGGTCCCGCGGGCGCGACCACATCGGCCAGTGGCTGGTCGGCATGTCCACGTACGTCACGTCGCGCAGCTCGGCCAGGCCGCCCAGCCACGCGTGGCCCTCGGCGAGGTAGCCGCGCACGTCCTCGGCGCTGTCCCCGGTGCACAGCACCGTGGTGGACACGTCGCGGCGGGCGTCGTCGCGCAGGACGGGGGCCTCGCGCAGCACCCGGCCCGGTTCGGGCACGGCGCGGCGCCGGAACTCCGCCAGCCGCTGCGGCGAGAGCCCGTCGAGGTTCTCGTCCGCCGCCAGGCGCTCGGCCGTCGGCAGCGGGACCTCCACGTCCGTGCAGCCGGGGTCCAGGGCCCCGGAGGGGGGAGCGGAGTCGACGTACACGACGGCCGCCACGTCCCCCGGCGCGCGGTCGGTGGCCGCGTACCCGGCGCCGGCGGCGCCGCTGTGCAGGACCAGCAGCACGGGCCGGCCGGCGGCGGCGACCGCCTCGCGGATCGCGCGCACGTGGTCCTCCAGCCCGACCGCCGACCGGTCGGCGGCGGCGTCTTCCAGGCCGGGCAGCGTCAGCGCGGCGACCTCGTGGCCGTCGGCGCGCAGGGCGGCGGCCACCTCGTCCCACGCCCACGCGCCCAGCCAGAACCCGGGGACCAGGACGATCGGTGCGGCGGCCACCCGCCGACCGTAGGGCCGCCGCGGCCCCGCGCACCAGACCCGGTCCGCGCGGAGCGGGGCGGGGGCCGAGGGCGCGGCGCGCGGATCGTCACCGGATCGCAAAGCGGACGACCGCAGGACCGCAACACGGCGCGCGCAGACTGGGAGCACCTCGACGCGGGGCCGCCCGAGCACCCGTGCGGGCCCACGACGGACGGTGAGGGAGATGGGGAGCACGACCGGACCGGCACCCGCGGAGCACCGCTGCCCCGAGTGCCCGCGCAGCTTCACCGGGGCGGGGGCGCTGCACCGGCACGTCGCCTCCGACCACCGGCCCGCCCGCGACGGCGAGGACCTGGTGCGGCGGCTGCTCAGCACCCCTCCCGCACCGGCGAACAGCCCTGCGCCCGGCGCCCCCGGCCCGGCCCCCGACCCGCTGCAGCGGTTCTGCGAGGGCCTCTCGCGGCTGCCGGTGGCGCGCCTGGGCGTGGCGACGGTGGTCCTGGCGCTCCTGCTGCACGTGTCGGGGACCTCCTGGTCGGCGCTGCTGTCCGCGAGCGCGGCCGTCGTCCTGGTGGGCGCGACCGTGGGGCTGATGGTGTGGCTGCACGCCGCCGCGGCCGCGCAACCCGCGCCGCGCGACCCCCGGGACGGCGGGAGCGCCGGCACGGACTGACCCGGCGGCCCCGCCGCACCGGGCGGGCCGGGCCCGCACCCGGGTGCGATGCTCGGGGGGTGCGCAGGTGGGACCCGGTCCAGGACCAGTGGACGCGGCACCAGCGGCGGATCGCCGCGGCCGGGGCCCCGGAACCGTCGACCGCGGCCGTCGAGGGCTTCGAGCACTACCCGCGCTTCTACGCCAAGCGCCGCCGCGGCCGCACGGTCGACGTGGCCTCCTCCTTCGACGTGCTGGTGCGCTCCGCGCGCGGGGGGTGGGCCGCCGGGACGACGGTGACCGCCACGCACCGGGCGCCCGACGGGCACCCGGTGGTGCTGGAGCCGGGCGCGGACGACGGCGCCGAGGGCACCTGCCGCTCCAGCCGGTGGGTGGCGCAGGTGCCCGGCGGGCCCGTGGCCGAGGTGGTCGCCGCGCTGCGCACGCTGCGCGCGTTCGGCGCCGACCTGGCCCCGGGCGTGCAGGAGGGGGCGGCGGGCGGGTCGTGGGCGGAGCGCTCGCAGGAGGCGTGGCTCCAGGGCGACGTGCGGCCCGCGGTGGACGGCTTCCGGGTGGAGTGCACCCTGCCGGCCGGGCACGCCGGCCCGTGCACGGCGCGCTCGCAGCTGGGGGACGTGGTGTGGCGGTGGGACCCGCGCGAGCAGGTCGTGCTCGACCCCGCGGACGACGACCCGGCGGAGGGCGACGGGTCAGCGGGCGGCGGACCGGCGGACGGCTGAGCGCCGCCCTCAGCGGGCGCCGGGGCGCTCGCGCTCCACGACGACCTTGCGCATCCAGGCGGGCACGCCCTGGCGGTCGCCGTCGAGCAGCAGCACCACGTAGACCGCGCCGGGGTTCTCCCGCGGGGGCGCCTCGGGCCAGGGGGTGTCGCCGTCGGTGGCGGTGATGACCAGGTCCACCGCCGGGCGCAGCGCGGCCGCCGCGGCGATGCCCACGCGCATGTCGGTGCCGCCGCCGCCGACCATCGTCAGGTCCTGCACCCGGCGCACCGTGCGGGCCCGCGCAGCCGCGGCGTCGCACGCGACGACCTGCACCCCGCCGCCGCGGCAGCGCCGCACGATCGCCTCGGTCTCGGCGTGCACGCGCCCGAGCATCTCGGCGGTGACCGACGCGGAGGTGTCGACGACCTCCGCGACGCGCGGCGGGCGCGGCTGCCGCATCGCCGGCAGCACCACCCCCGGGGTGGAGGAGCTGCGGCGGGAGGGGCGCGCGTAGGAGTAGTCGCGCACCCCGGCCACGTGGGCGCTGACGCGGCGGGTCACGCTGAGCAGCTCCCGGCGCCAGTCGACCACCGGCCGCACGGTGCGGTCCGCCCACCGCTGCCAGCCGGCGGGCACGGTCCCGCGCGATCGGGCGTGCTCCAGGACGTCGCGCGCGGTCTGCTGCCGGATCAGCTCGGCGCGCCCGGCGTCCACGCTGCCGTCGTCCTCCCCGGCGGCGTCGCGGCCGCTGGCGTCGCCCTCCCAGGGGCGGCGCGCGCCGCCCGCGGCGGAGCCGCAGTCCTCGTACCCGGCGGGCGCCGGGCGCGGGGCCGGGGCGGTGGTGCGCGCACCGCCCACGGTCAGGGTGGCCGCGGCCCGCTCGCCGGAGGTGGTGACCACCACGAGGTGCTGCCCCTCGGGCAGCTCGCGCCTGAGCTCGACGTGCGCGGCGCCGGGGCCGGTGACGGTGAGCGGGCCGGTGGCGCCGGGCAGCGGGGCGAGCCCGCCCGCCGCGTCCAGGACCTCCACGGTGCTCGCGGCGTCGAGGAGGACGTCGTCGCCGACGACGGCCAGGGCCGTGGGCACGCCGTGGCCGGCGGGCAGCTGGTCCGGGGTGAGGTCCAGGTGCGGCAGGCCCACGGGCAGCGCCGCGCGCACGACCTCCGCGCCGGTGCGCACCCGCACGAGGTGGGTGCCGTCCTCGACCGGCCCGAGCCGGAACGTCAGGGCCGTCGCCGAGACGTGCTCGACGTCCGAGACGGCGTCGAGGACGGTGCCGGCGGCGTCGAGGACCTCCACGACCGATCCGGCGGCGAAGCGGGTGCCGCGGCCGACCACCACGACCTTCTCGCTCGCGGAGCGGTCGCGGGGCAGGTGGTCCGGGCGCAGCGAGGCCGTCGGCGCCTCGACCGCCAGGACGGCGCGCACGGTGGTGCCGGCGCAGCTCAGCTCGACGGCGTGCTCCCCGGCGGGCAGGCGCTCGCGCAGCTCGAAGGAGGCGGTGCGCTCGTCGTGCACGGCGACCGGGCCCACCGCCGCCGCGCCCGGCGCCCCGCCCGCCGGCGCAGCCTGCGGCGCGGTCCCGCCCGCGGCGCGCACGGTGACCTCGGCCGGGCCGGTGAAGAACGCCTCGCGGGTGCGCGCCAGGACGCGCTGGGGGACGCCGTGGTCGTGGCGCAGCACCGCCGGCAGCAGCAGCAGCTCCGGCGAGCGCGCCGCCAGCCGCCGGCCGGCGGGACCGGCGACGAGCAGGCGGTAGATCTGCTCGGCGGTCATCCCGGGGTCGGCGCCGGGGACCCGCTCGGGGAACCACGCCTTCACCGCCGGCAGGCGGACCCCGGCCGCGCGCAGGTCGTCGTTGACGGCGCAGTCGCCGGCCCGGTTGAACAGCGGGTGGCGCTCCTGCGGCTCGCCGAGGGCGTCGAAGCGCTCGTGGTGCCGGCGCAGCGGGTGGCCCACCTCGTGCAGCCAGACGCCCACGAGCTCGGCGACGTCCAGGGTGAGGACGAACTCGGGGTTGTAGTACATCCGCCAGCGGGTGTCGATGCCGACGGTGGGGACCTCGGTGGTGGGCACGGCCTTCACCGCGTACAGCGCGGCGCTCAGGTACGGCATCAGCTCGCCGGCGCGGGCGCGGCCGGCGGCCAGGCGCAGCGCCGCGCGCTCCTCGACGGAACCCGCCTGCGCCGCCGCCGTTCCGCTGCGCGCTGAACCCGTGCGCGCCGTACCGCTGCGCGCCGGGCCGGTGCGCGCCGTTCCGCTGCGCGCCGCGCCGGGGCGTCCCGGGGTGGCGCCCGCGCGCCGGGGGGGCGGGTTCACGCGTCGCGGGTGAGCAGGCCGAGCTCGGTCAGGATCGGGCCGAGGGAGGCCACGACCTCCGGCGTCGGCATCGCCCCGGTGGGGCGCTCCTGCGCCCAGCGGCGCCCGAAGGAGAACGCCACGTCCGCGCTGCCGGCGTCGGCGGTCGCGGCGAGCACCCGGCCGCAGTTCGTCCAGCGCTCCACGGTGTTGCGCGCCGCGGTCGCCGCCCACACCGAGGCCGCGACGGCGTACGTGCGGTCGGTGCGCCGGGGGTCCACCACCCACGAGCCCGGGTCGCGCAGCAGCTCCTCCGGGTCGGGCAGGTCCAGCTCGCGCACGTAGGCCAGGAACTCCCCGGCCGCGGCGACGCCGACGGTGCCGGAGACCAGCAGCGTGACCACCGTGCCGTTCGCGCCGGCCGCCAGGGCGTGGGCGTACAGCCGCGCGGCCATCTCCCACGAGCGCGGCGTCGGGAACGCCCGCCCGGCCTCCTCCGAGGACGAGGGCACCCGCGTGACGAGCTCGGGCCGCGAGCCCAGGAACACCCCCACGAGGGTGCTGGCGCGCTCGAGCTGGGCCGCGACCTGCGCGGCGTCGGCGCGCGGGACGGCGACGGCCGGCCAGCCGCTGGTGAACCCCTCGCGCACCGTGTCGGCGTCCAGGCTCCACGTCAGGTGCAGGAACCGGTTCGCCACCGGCGGGGCCAGGTCCCACCCGTCGGTGGCCACGTCCGGCGGGTTCGCCGCGGCCACGGTGCGCACCTGCGCGGGCAGGCGCAGGTCGCCCACGACGCCCTCCAGGATCGGGCGCAGCAGGGCCGCCTGCGTCGCCGGCGGGGCGGTGGAGACCTCGTCGTAGAACTGGATGCCCGGCCGGCCGTCGCGCTCGACGGCGTCGCGCAGGCGCACCGCCCACGACGGCGGGGCCAGCGAGGCCGTGCCCGAGCGGGTGTCGACCACCGGCAGGCCCGCGAAGTCGCTGGGTTCGCGGATGGAGGCGATGACGGTCTCCAGGTGGGCGCCCATGCCCTCGGCCAGCTCCCGCACGACGGAGGACTTGCCCTGCCCGGGCGGTCCCCACAGGACCACCGGGACGGCGGCGAGCAGGGCGATGCCCAGCGCGTCGCAGGTGTCGGTGTGGTGCTGGCTCACGCGGTGCTCCTCCGGGGGGCGTCCAGGGTCCCCGCCCCCGCCCCGCCCAGCAGGGCGGCGAGGAGCGCGAGGCGGTCGGGGGTCAGGGTGCCCGCGGCGTGGGCCGCGGCCACGTCGGCGGCGTCCAGGCCGGCGCCGGCCGCGGCGAGCACCAGGTGCAGGTCCAGGTCGCCGCCGGGCGGGTGCGCGGCGAGGAAGGCGCCCAGCGGCGCGTGCAGCAGCGCGAACGCCAGCAGCTCGTGCGGGTCCAGGTCCACGTGGTGCCCGGCCAGCGCCCGGTGGGCGCGCAGCCGGGCCGCCGGGTCGGCCAGCGCCACCGGGGCGCCGTCCAGGTGCGTCAGGCGCACCGCGGTGCCGATCGCGGCGATGCGCACCGCGTGCCCCAGGTGCGGCAGCAGCAGGTACCGGTGCAGCGTCACCAGCACGTCGGGCCAGGAGAAGGGCGGCTGCTCCTCCGCCCCCGGGGAGGGCGCCGAGGCCGGCCGGCTGCGCGTGAGGGTCAGCGGGCGCGGGGGCGGGCCGGCGAGCGGGCGCGCGCGCCAGGCCCGCCACACCGGCTCGGGCACGCCGCCGTGCGGCAGCGGGCGCAGCGGCGGGTCCGCCACGAGGTCGAGGGCGTCCAGCCGCACGCGCACCGGTGCCGGCCCCGGGCGGGGGCGTCGGTGGCGGCGGCGGGCGGGCACCGGGCGAGCGTAGGCACGGGCGCGCGCGGGCCGCACCCGGCGGGCTGCGGTAGGACGGAGCGGTGTCCCTCGACGACCCCGCCCACGCCGTCCTGCTCGGCCGGATGACCCAGGAGGGCGAGAGCCCGCTGGCGCTGCTGCCGCTGTCCGCCGGCCCGCTGGGCAACCTCTCCGGCGCCGGGGCGGGGGCGCTGGCGGTCGGCACCGCGCGGCTGTGGCTCAGCCAGCCGCAGCTCGTCGGGGGGCCGTCGGTGGCCTCGGTGCCGCTGGGCAGCGTCGGGGCGGTGGGCGTGCGCGAGCGGCGCGCGCTGCCCGCGCTGGGCGCCCTGCGCGTGGAGGTGGTCGTCGACGGGCGCCCGCTGCGCTTCAGCACCCGCGCGGGGCGCGCGGCCGTGGACGCCTTCGCCCGGGCGCTGGACGCCGCCCGGCAGGCGCCGCCGGGGTGAGGCGGGCGGCGCGGGCCCTCAGCGCTCCCAGCCGCGCACCGAGCGCACGGTCGCCGACTTCGGGTACCGGGCGGGGTCGCGCGCGCCGGCGGCGGGGAACTCGAACAGGTCGACCATGAGCTGCAGCGGGTACGCCGTGCCCTGCTCGCTGGTGTGCACCAGGACGTCGTCGACGAAGAACCGCACCCGCCGCGCGTCCCACTCCGCCGCGTAGGCGTGCGCCCCGGCGGAGGTGTCGAACGGCACGGGCACGTCCACGACGTCGTCGCGCAGGCGCGGGTCGTGGTGGGCCTTGACCCCCACCCGCACGGTGGAGCCGCCCGGTCCGGCGGCGTCGCCGAACAGCTCCGCCACGCACACCTCCCCCGACTCCCCCGGGGAGTCCTCGAAGCCCACCAGCCACACCGCGGCCATGCAGGTGGGGTCGGCGGGCGCGGTGAACGTCGCCTCCAGCACGCCCGCCGACGGCGTCCACAGCGCGCGCCGCGGCCACGGCGAGCGCACCCGCAGGTCCGGGCGGTGCCGGTGCTGCCCCACCGGCGAGCCGGCCGGGCCCGAGGAGGCGCCCGTCTGCAGGTTCGACGCGCGCAGCTCCCCGTCCTCCGGGCGCCACGCCGGCTGGTCCGCCTCCACCAGCAGCCGCAGCCCGTCGCCGTCCAGGGAGAACCGGGCCGCCGAGCGCTCCAGCGTCGTCCAGTGCGGCAGGTAGTGCGCGATCCAGCGCGAGGGGTCGGGGGCGGGACCGGTGAAGGCGTCGGCGAACACCTCGCGCAGGCCCGTGCGGTCCAGCCGCCGCGCGGGCTGCGCGCGCGCCTCCCCCTGGTGCACCGGTGCCTCCCCGGGTCCGCCTCAGCGTCGGTCGTGCACGACCCTGCCCGCCTGCGCGACGACCTGCACGTGTTTTCCGGGCTCGGCCAGGACGGCGACGTCGGTGAGCGGGTCGCCGTCCACGAGCAGGAGGTCGGCGTGCGCGCCGGGGGCGAGGACCCCGACCTCGCCCGTCATGCCCAGCAGTTCCGCGGCGACGGTGGTGGCCGAGCGCAGGACGTCCAGGGCGGGCAGGACCTCGCCGCGGATGCGGAACTCCTGGGACTGGTGGCGCTGCATCCCGCCGAGCAGGTCCGAGCCGTGCGCGATGCGCGCGCCGCCGCGGTGGGCCAGCTCCAGCGCGCCGAGCCCGGCGTGCAGCACCTGCTCCACCTTTCGCCAGCTGTCCTCGGGCAGGCCGAACTCGCGGCCCTCCTCCTGCAGCGCCCAGTACGTGACGAGCGTGGGCACCAGGAACGCGTCGTTCTCGACGAGCAGCTCGACGCTGCGCGCGTCGATGAGGTTGCCGTGCTCGATGCTGCGCACGCCGGCGCTCAGGGCGTGCTCGACGGAGCGGGCGGTGTAGGCGTGCGCGGTGACGTAGCGGTTCGCCGCGCGCGCCTCGTCCACGACGGCGCGCAGCTCCTCCTGCGAGTACTGGGTGGAGTCGATGCGGTCCGTCGGGGAGGACACCCCGCCGCCGGCCATGACCTTCAGGTGGTGGGCGCCCTTGCGCAGCTCCTCGCGGGCGGCCACCCGCAGCGCCTCCACGCCGTCGACGACGCGGCCCAGCGCCACGCAGCAGCCGGGGTCCTCGTGGGCGTGCTGGCCGGCGGTGCGGGTGTCGCCGTGGCCGCCGGTCTGGCTGAACGCCTTGCCGCCGAACGCCAGGCGCGGGCCGCTGATCAGGCCCTCGGCCTGGGCGCGGGCCAGGCCGTGGTCGGCGCCGCCGGTGTCGCGCACGGTGGTGAAACCCCGTTCCAGCATCGCGCGCATGAGCGCACCGGTGCGGGCGGTGACGTAGGTGACCGGCCACGCGGTGAGGGCGCCGAGGTCCGCGGTGGCGGCGGTGACGTGCACGTGGCAGTCGACCAGGCCGGGCAGGACCCGGGAACCGGTGGCGTCCAGGACCTGCGCGTCCAGGCCGGTGCGCAGGTCGCGCCCGACCTCCTGGACGCGGCCGTCGACGGCGAGGACGTCGTGGCCCTCCAGGTACTGCCCGGTGGCCACGTCCAGGACGTCGCCACCGCGGACCAGCAGGGCGGGTGCGTTCACGGGTTCCTCCCCTTGCGGTTCTCGTGCCACGCGAGCAGGGGCTCGCGGGCGAGCTCGGCCAGCGGTGCGACCGCGGCGACCGAGGACTCGTCGTAGGTGCCCTCGGGGGCCAGCAGGTTGAGCGCGCCGAGGGTGCGTCCCGCCGCGACGACGGGGACGTTCAGGGTGGCGCCGCAGCCGAGCGCGGCGATGGCCGGCCAGTCCGCGAACACCGCGGCCACGTCGGCGGGCCGGGGCCCGAGGTGGGTGCGCTGGCGGACGAGGACGTGCTGCGGCCACGGGGCGTCCGGCGGCATGAACTTCTCCCCGCCGACGGGGTACTCGCGCGGGTGCGAGGTGTGCACCCGCGAGAGCGCGCAGCGCTCGGCGTCCCAGGCCAGGACGGTGAACAGGGTGACGCCGACGAGCGCGCGCGCCGCCTCCTGCACCGCGGCGAACCCCGGGGCGGCGGCCACCGGGGCGGCCGGCCGCGTGGTGCGGGTGGGCGGGGCGCTCACGCCTGCACCCCCTGCCGGCGCGCGGGGGCCTCTCCCGCCCCGGGTGCACCGGTCTCCTCGGTGAGCTCCTCCAGGGAGCGCCCGGCGGTCGACAGCCCGAACACCAGGACCACGGCGACCCCGGCGACGAGGACGGCGGTGACCATCGTGAACACCCCGCCGAAACCGAGGGAGGCGGAGGTGACGCCGATGATGAAGGGGGCGCTGATGCTGCCGATGCGGCCGAACGCGCTGGACAGCCCGGTGCCGCTGGCGCGCACCCAGGTGGGGAACACCTCGGGGGTGTAGGCGTACAGGCCGGCGTAGGTGCCGTTGAGGAAGAACGAGAGCACCGCGCCGGCGACGACGATGGTGACGGACGTGCCCGCCTGGCTGAGCGCGAACGCGCTCACCGCGGAACCCACCAGGTAGGTGGCGATGGTCAGGCGGCGGTCGAAGCGCTCGTTGAACCACGCGGCGGAGAAGTACCCGGGGATCTGCGCGAGGTAGATGATGATGGAGAACTCGAAGCTCCTCGTCACCGTCAGGCCGCGGTCCACCAGCAGGGTCGGGATCCACGAGAAGAACCCGTAGTAGGCGAACGTGGTGACGAACCACATCGTCCACACCACCGCGGTGCGCCGGGCCATCGCCCGGCTCCACAGGAACCGCAGCGCGGAGGCGAGGGTGGGCGGGGCGGTGGTGACGGCGGGCGCGGCGGCGGCGGTGGCCGCGGCGGGCACCGGGGGCAGCGGGCGGCCGGTGGCGCGCTCGACGGAGCGCTCCATGCCCGCCACGACGGCCTCCGCCTCGGCGGTGCGCCCGCGCAGCAGCAGGAACCGCGGCGACTCCGGCAGGGTGCGCCGCCACCACAGCAGCATCACGACGGGCACGGCGGTGAGGACCTGCGCCCAGCGCCAGCCGTCGTCCAGCGGGACGACGAAGCGGCCGAGCAGGGCGGCGGTGACGTAGCCGAAGGAGAAGAACCCGGCGAGCGCCCCGATGAACCAGCCGCGCCGGTTCGCGGGCACGAACTCGGCGAGGAACGGGGCGATGATCGCGCTCTCGGCGCCGGTGCCCAGGCCGGCGAGGATGCGGGCGGCGACGAAGGACTCGAAGTTCGGGGCGGCGGCCGCGACGAGGGTGAAGAACGCGTAGAACGCCAGCGCCCACATCATGACGCGGCGGCGGCCGACGCGGTCGCCGAGCAGGCCGGCGGCGGTGGCGCCGACGAGGTAGCCGATGGGGGTGGCCGAGCCGATGACCCCGGCCTGGGCGCCGGACAGCGCCCAGGTCTCGCGCACGTCGGGCAGCAGGAAGGCCACGACGGCGCCGTCGAGGCCGTCGAAGGTGTAGCCGAGGCCGCCGATGAGCAGCAGCAGGTAGTGGGGCCTGCTCAGCGGGAGCCGGTCGAGGCGGTGCAGGAGGTCCACGTGCGCTCCTCGGGTGGGGGGCGTGGAGGGGGAGTTGCCGCAAAGCTAGGGGGCAACTTCACCTCGTTGCAACGGTCTTTGCGAGAAATGTTCCCGTAACGTTCCCCCGTGACCGAGCAGCAGGACGTCGACCCGGCGACCGTCGCGGGTCTGCAGACGTGGCTCGCCTCGTGCGCGCCCGCCGGCGGGCTGTCGGCGAAGTCGCGCGCCGTCGTCCACGTGCTGGCCACCAAGCCGCGCACCGCCTCCTACGGGGGCACCGCCGAGGTCGCCGCCCTGGCGGGCGCCAACGTCGCCACCGTCACCCGCACCGCGCAGACCCTGGGCTTCGACGGCTGGCCGGCGCTGCAGCAGGAGCTGCGGGCGCGCTACCTGTCCTCCCTCAGCGCCCCCCAGGTCGCCGCCGAGCACGGCCGCCTCACCGACGCCCCCGCCACCGCGTCCCTGCGCCGCGACGTCGACGACCTCGCCGTGCTCTCGCGCGGCCCCGCCCCCGCGGCCGTGCGCGCCGTCGCCGAGGCGGTCGCCGCGGCCCGGCGCACCCTCGTCGTCGCCTCCGGCAGCTACGCCGGCGTCGCGCTGCCGCTGGCCCACAACGCCGCCCTGGCCGGCTACGACGTGCAGTTCCACGACGGCGCCTCCGCCTCGACCGTCA
Organism: Kineococcus gurbantunggutensis; assembly: GCF_050871925.1. Classification (NCBI taxonomy): domain Bacteria; kingdom Bacillati; phylum Actinomycetota; class Actinomycetes; order Kineosporiales; family Kineosporiaceae; genus Kineococcus; species Kineococcus gurbantunggutensis. The sequence continues at coordinate 5,856 of NZ_JBJLSG010000054.1, read as the reverse complement.
ACGCCCTCGCCGCCTGCGGCGAGGGGGACGTGGTGGTCGCCGTCAGCTTCTGGCGGCTCTACACCAGCGCCGTGCAGGCCGCCCGCACCGCCGCGGCCCGCGGCGCGACGGTCTGCGCGCTCACCGACTCGGCCAGCGGCCCGCTGGCGGCCGCCGCCCGGCACGTGCTGCTCGTGCCCGCCGAGGGGGTCTCGTTCTTCCCCTCGCTGACGCCCGCGCTGGCCGTGGTGCAGGCGCTGGTCGCCGAGCTCGCGGCGCTCGACCCCGAGCGCACCCGCGCCAGCGTGGACCGCTCCGACCAGCTCTGGGACGAGTTCGGGCTGCTGGACCGGGCCCCCCGGCGCGGCTGATCCCCTCCCGTCCCGGCGCGTGCGCGGGGCCGCGGCGGGGTAGGGAGGGGGCATGGCACGCGACACCCCGACGGTCTCGGACCTCCACCAGCGCCTGCACGCCGTGCAGTCCGCCTACCAGGGAGAGGAGGAGCGCCCGCTGGGCGGGTTCCTCACCCTCATGGGCGTCTACGCGGGCGCCGTGGGCGGGGCGGGCCTGCTGGCCCGCGCGCGCGGGCGCACCCTGCCGGACCGGTTCACCGCCGGGGACCTGGCGCTGCTGACGCTGGCCACCCACCAGGGCAGCCGGCTGCTGACCAAGGACGCCGTGACCGCGCCGTTCCGCGCGCCGTTCACCCGCTTCGCCGGCAACGCCGGGGAGGGGGAGGTCATGGAGGAGGTGCGCGGCAGCGGGCTGCGGCACTCGATCGGCGAGCTGCTGACGTGCCCGTTCTGCGCGTCGGTGTGGGTGGCCACCGGCCTCGTCGCCGGCGGCGTGGTCGCCCCGCGCCTGACGCGCAGCGCCGCGGCGATGCTCACCGCGGTGTTCGGCTCGGACGTGCTGCACCTGCTGTACGACGCGGCCAAGCACCTGCCGGAGCGGGCCCAGGTCGACGGCTGAGCCCGCTCCGGCCGCGGCGGCTCAGCCGCGGCGGGCGGGGCGCAGCGCCGCCAGGGCGGTGAGCGCGGCGGCGGCCACGACCGCCACCGCGAACGCCCAGCGGGCGCCGGCGGCGTCGGCCAGCGCCCCGGCGACCGCCGAGCCGGCGGCGATGCCCAGGACGGTGCCGCTGGTGAGCAGCGTCATCGCCGCGCCGCCGGTGCGCTGACCGCCGGTCTCGGCGGTGACGGTGTTCACGGTGACCATGACGGGGCCGACGAACAGGCCGGTGAGGAACGTCGCGGGCACCAGCGCGGCGGTGCTGCCGGCGGCGGCCAGCATCGCCAGCGCCCCGACGACCAGGCCGGCGGCGCCGAGGAACCAGCGCCGCCGCAGCGACACGTGCGCGGGCACCAGCACCATCCCCAGCGCCGTGATCGTGGAGCCGATCGCCAGGGCCGCGTAGACGAGGGAGCCGTCGGAGACGCGGCCGGCCTCGCCGGCGGCGCCGGTCAGCGCGGCCTGGGTGCCGCCGAAGACGGCGCCCATGGCCAGCATCCCCAGCACCGGGCGCAGCAGGGACGGCGCCCGCCCGGCGGGGCCCGCCTGCTCCCCGGGGGCGGGCGCGGCGGCGGTGAGCGGCGCGGCGGCGCGGGCGGTGCGGTGCAGGGCGAACGCGGTGGCGAACACGGCGGTGAGCACCGCGGCCACCACCAGGGGCGTGCGGGCGCCGGAGGCCAGCGCGACCAGCCCGACGGCGGCGGGACCGGCGACGAAGGACAGCTCGTCCACCACGCCCTCGTAGGCCAGGGCGGTGCGCACGTCCGCCGGGGACAGCCGCATCCACCGCACCCGCGACAGCGGGCCCACCTGCGGCAGGGTGGCGCCGGTCAGGAACGCCGCGGCCAGCAGCGCCGGCAGCGCACCGCCCAGCGCCAGCACGAACCCGCTCAGGACGAGCAGGTGGGCCGGGACCAGGGCCAGCAGCACGCGGCGCTGGCCGTGCCGGTCGCACAGCACGCCGGTGGCGGCCGAGCCCAGGGCCTGCCCGATGGCGGTGGCGGCGCTGGCCGCGCCGCCGGCGGCCACCGAGCCGCTGGTGGAGGTCACGGCGGTGAGCGTGGCGATGGGCACCATCGAGACGGGCAGGCGCGCCAGGGCGGAGACGGCCAGGTACGGCCAGCCGGCGACGGCGGGCAGCCGGCCGTAGGTGGACAGCGCGCCGCGGGTGCCGCGGGCGCGCGAGGGGGTCAGGACGTCGTGGTGGTCCACGGGGGTGGGTAGCCTCCAGTGCGGCGGCGCCGCCCCCAGCCACTGCGGCACCAGGACCCTGGATTGCTGACGCCGATGGTAGGTCGGCGCGGCGAGGGCGCGCCAGTCGAGGACCCGCCGTCCGGGGCGCGCCCGGGACCGCGCCGGGCCCGGCGCCGGCGGCTCACAGCGCCCGGCGCCGCCGCAGCCACAGCACCGCCACCCACGCCGGGGGCACCCGCGCCCAGAAGGTGAGCACGCGGTGCAGCAGCGCCGCGGACAGCGCCGTGCCGGGGTCCAGGCCGGCGACGACGAGCCCGGCGGCCAGGGCGGCCTCCGCGGCGCCGACCCCGCCGGGCACCGGCACGGCGGCGGTGACGGCGGAGCTGCCCACCACGACGAGCACCAGCAGTTCGGTGGCCGGCTCGCCCCCGAACGCCCGCGCGCAGGCGGCCAGCGCGGCCGCGAACCCCAGCGGCACGGCCAGGTGGCCCAGCAGGGCCAGCGCCAGGCGGCCGGGGTCGGTCAGCGCCCGCCGCAGCGCCGGCCACTCGCGCCGCACCGGCACCGCGACGCGCTCGCGCAGCTCCCGCCGCGCCCGCGGCCACCGGGACACCGCCAGCGCGGCGGCACCGGCGGCCACCAGCGCCGCGACGGCCGCCGGCCAGGGCAGCTCGGCGCCCAGGAGGCGGCCGCGGCCCGCGGCGAGCAGGGACAGCACCAGCAGCACCGCGGTGACCAGCGCGGCGGTGGACTGCACCAGCCCGACGGTCGTGGCAGCCACGGCCAGCGGCAGGCCCCCCTGCCGCTGCAGGTAGCGCACGGTCAGCGCCACCCCACCGGTGCTGGCGGGGGTGAGCAGGTTCAGGAAGGACGTGGACAGCCACAGCGCGCTGGTGCGCCAGAACGGCAGCCGCACCGGCGACAGCGCCAGCATCGAGAGCACGTTGCCGAACAGCGGCACCAGGGACAGCAGCGCCGCGGCGGCGACCGCGCCGGGGTCGGCGCCGCGCAGCCGCTCGCCGAGGTCCAGGCCCTCGACCCGGCGGGCCAGCACGACGACGGCGGCCAGGCTCGCCGCGGTGAGCGCCAGGGTGCCCGCGCGGCGGGCCAGGACCCGCCGGCGGGCCGGGCGCGGGGGTGTCGACGGCGGTTCCGGTGCCACCGCGCCACCCTGCCAGCCGGGCCGCTCCCCCGGCGCCCGCCCCGCCGCCCGCCCCGCCGCCCGTCCTCCGCGTGCCTGCCGCGCTCAGCCGGCGAGGTGCTCGCGCAGCGTGGTGCCGGCGTACTCGCGCCGGAACAGCCCGCGCCGCTGCAGCTCCGGCACGACGTGGTCGACGAACGCCTCCAGCGCGCCCGGCAGCGCCGGCGGCATGAGGTTGAAGCCGTCCGCGCCTCCGCCGCGGAACCACTCCTCGAGGCGGTCGGCGACCTGCTCGGGGGTGCCCACGACGGTGCAGTGCCCGCCGCCGGCGGCCAGCCGGCCCAGCAGCTCCCGCACCGTGGGCCGCTCGACGTCGACGATCCGCAGGATCGTCTCGTAGCGCCCGCGCGGACCCTCGAAGCCCTCCGCGGGCGGCAGCGGCGGCACGGGCGCGTCCAGCTCCCAGCCGGAGCAGTCCTGGCGCACGAACAGCGACAGCTGCGCCAGGGAGTGCTCCACCGGCAGCAGCGCGTCCAGCTCGGCGCGCGCCGCGCGCGCCTCGGCCTCGGTGGAGCCGACGAACGCCACCAGACCCGGCATGACGACCAGCTCGTCGGGGTCGCGCCCGGCCGCGGCGGCGCGCCGGCGCACGTCCCCGCGGTACGCGCGCGCGCTGGGCAGGTCGTGCGCGACGGCGTAGACCCCCTCCGCGTGCCGGGCGGCGAGGTCGCGGCCCTGCTCGGAGGAACCGGCCTGGAACAGCACCGGCCGGCCCTGCGGGGAGCGCGGCACCGTCAGCGGCCCGTCGACGCGGAAGTGCTCCCCGCGGTGGCCCACCGCCCGCACCCGCGCGGGGTCGGCGTAGCGCCCGGAGCGGTCGAGCACGAGGGCGTCGGCGTCCCAGGAGCCCCACAGCGCCAGGGCGGCGTCGACGAACTCCGCGGCGCGCGCGTACCGCTGCGCGGAGGGCGGCATCTCCTCCATGCCGAAGTTGCGGGCCTCGGCGTCGTGCATGGAGGTGACGACGTTCCACCCGGCGCGCCCGCCGGAGAGGTGGTCCAGGGAGGCCAGGGTGCGGGCGGCGGCGAACGGCTGCCAGAACGTCGTGGACACCGTGCACACCAGCCCCACGCGCTCGGTGGCGCGGGCCATCGCCGCCAGCGTGGTGGTGGGTTCCAGGAACCACCCCGGACCCAGGGAGACGTCGCCGGCGGACTGCCCGTCGGCGAAGAACACCGCGTCCAGCAGGCCACGCTCGGCGGTGCGGGCCAGCTCCTCGTACCAGGCCACGTCGCCCAGGCGCTCCACCGGCGAGGCGGGGTGGCGCCACGCGGCGGCGTGGTGGCCGGTGCCGTACAGGAACGCGCCCAGGTGCAGGGTCCGGCCCGCGGCGGCGCTCACGGCACCAGCACCGCCCGGCCGGCGACCTCGCCGCGCGACAGCGCGCCCAGGACGTCGTTCACGGCGCTCAGCGGCGCGGTGCGGTCCACGACGGAGCGCACCACCCCGCGCGCGACGAGGTCCAGGCCCAGCTCCAGCTCGGCCAGGGTGTTCGAGACGGACGTGAGGATGCGCTGCTCGGGCACGACGAGCTCCACGGGGTTCAGCTCGACGCGCTCGGCGGAGTAGCCGACGTAGACCAGCGCCCCGCCCGGGGCGAGGGCTGCCAGGGCCTGCCGACCGGTGGCGGCGGTGCCCACCAGCTCGAACACGGCGTCGGCGCCGCCGGTGAGGCGCTGCACCTGCGCGCCGACGTCGCCGTCGGCGGGGTCCACGACGTGCTCGGCGCCCAGCTCGCGGGCCAGGTCGCGGCGGCGCTGCGAGCGGGCGACGGCCACCACCCGCGCACCGCGGTGGCGCAGCACCTGCACCAGCGCGGCCCCCACCCCGCCGGCGCCGTAGACGACGGCGACGTCGTCGGCGCGCACGTCGGCGACCGCGGCGGCGTGCAGGGCGGTGGTCACGCTGCACGCCACGGGCGCGGCCTGCTCGAACGTCAGCGCCTCGGGCACGCGCGCCAGGCTGCGCGCGGGCACGGCGAGGAACTCCGCGAAACCCCCGTCGGAGAAGAAGGCGAGCATCCCGCGCGGGGCGCGGCACAGGTTCTCCCGCCCGCGGCGGCACTGCCGGCAGTCCCCGCAGCTGTGCAGGTAGTGCACCGCGACGCGGTCGCCCGGCGCCCAGGCGCTGACGGCGCCGCCGACCTCCTCGACGGTGCCGGCGACCTCGTGCCCCAGGGTGATCGGGGTGCGGGCCGCCGGCAGCAGGCCCTCGGTGAAGTGCAGCTCGGTCGCGCACACGCCGGCGGCGCGCACGCGCACGAGGACCTCGTCGGGTCCGGGTTCGGGGCGCGGGACCTCCTGCAGCTCGAGGGGCAGGCCGGGTCCGGTGAAGCGGGCAGCGAGCACGGTTCTCTCCTGGTGACGGCCGGGTCCTGCCCGGCTGCGGGCGCGACGGGTCACCCCCTCCACCACATCCCACCCCTCCTCCTCCCTGCGGTGATCAAGGAAGTGGCAACTTCCTTGATCACC
>NZ_JBJLSG010000053.1:0-29625 GCF_050871925.1 Kineococcus gurbantunggutensis | reverse complement strand
GCGTCTACCACCCCCCCCCGCCCCCGGCGGCCCCCCCCCCCCCCCCCCCCCCCCGCGCGCCCCCCCCCCCCCCCCCCCGCCGGGGCGCGCCCCCCCCCCCCCCCCCCCCCCCCCCCCCCCCCCCCCCCCCCCCCCTCAGCACGTGACGGTGGCGTCCCGGCCGGCCTGCTTGCCCCGGTACAGCGCGGCGTCGGCGTCGGCGAGCACCTCGGCGGCCGAGCGGCCCGGCGACCACCGCGCCACGCCCACGGTGCAGCTCTGCCCGCGCGGCACGGCGGCGCGGATGCGGTCGGCCACCGCGACCGCCCCGGCCTCGTCGCAGCCGGGCAGGGCCAGCACGAACTCCTCCCCGCCCCAGCGCGCCAGGGTGTCCACCTCGCGCAGGCAGGAGGAGGCCGCGGCGGCGAACTCGCGCAGCAGCGCGTCGCCCTCCAGGTGGCCGCGGGTGTCGTTGAACAGCTTGAAGCGGTCCAGGTCCAGCAGCGCGAACGTCAGCGGCGCGCCGGTGCGCGCCGCGCGCGCCACCTCGGCCGCGGCCACCGCGTCCCAGCGGCGGCGGTTGGGCAGGCCGGTGAGCGCGTCGTGCTCGGCGGCGCGCTCCAGGCGCTCCAGCAGCTCCGCGCGCTCCAGGGCGTGCGCGGCCTCCCCGGCCAGCGTGGCCAGGGTCGCGGCCACGCCCGGGGCCAGCGCCTCCACCCGGCGGCGCCAGATCAGCGCGAGCACCCCGACGGGTTCGCGGCCGCGGCGCAGCACCGGCTGCCACACCGCCGAGACCGTGCCGCACGCCTCGACGACGGCGCGGCTGGCGCGCGGGTGCGCGGGCACGTCCGGCTCGAAGAGCTGCCCGCGCCCCAGGTAGGCGTCCAGCACCAGGGACGTGTCGCGGCACGGGTCCAGGCGCAGCGAGACCCCCTCCAGCCCCACCGTCGCGGTCGTGGCGAGCACGCCGTCGGGACCGGGCTGGGCCAGGTAGGCGGCGTCGGCGCCGCACAGCTCGCGCGCCGCCTCGCACACCGCCGCGCGCGGCTCGTCGGCCGTGGCCACCGCCGCGGAGGCGCGCGCCAGCGCCTCCACCCGCGCGGCGTGCGCGCCCAGCTGCTCGTGCGCGGCGGCCAGCTCGGCGTGGGTGGCGCGCAGGGCCGCCTCGCGCGCCTGCAGCGCGGTGACGTCGTGCAGGGCGACGACCGCGCCGAGCACGGTGCCGTCGGCGGCGCGCACGGTGCGCCCCGAGCACGTGGCCGTCACCGGCGCGCGGCCGGGCACGGCGATGCGCACCCGCGCGCCCTGCACCGACCCCTCGCGCAGGGTGCGGTGCAGGGGCAGCTCCTCGGGCCGCAGCGGGCGCGCGCCGTCCTCGGTGCGCAGCCCGTAGGCGCCGGCGTGCCCGGCCAGGTCGAGGCCGCCGTCGGCGTCGCGGCCCAGCATGGCGCGGGCGGTGTCGTTGAAGGTGACCAGGCGCCCGTCGGGCCCGGCCACGACGATGCCGACGTCGACGGTGGCCAGCACGGCCTGCGTGAGCTCCTCGCGCCGCTCCGCCTCGCCCATCATCAGCTCCGCGAGGCTGCGCTGCTCGTCGGCCTCGGCGGCCAGCAGGTGCGCCCGGCGGGCCTGGCGGCGCCGCTCCAGCAGGGAGGCGGCGACCCCGGCCAGGTCGCGCAGGCCCGCCAGCTGGTGCTCGTCCAGGGCGCGGGCGACGGGGTCGAAGACGCACAGGGTGCCCAGGGCGTGCCCGTCGGCGGTGACGAGCGGGGCGGAGGCGTACAGGCGCATCGAGGCCAGGCGCCCGTCCACGTGCGGGTTGTGCCGGTGCACCGGGTGCAGGCGGGCGTCGGGGACGTGCACCAGGTCGCCGGAGCGGAACGCCACGGCGCACAGGGAGTCCTCCACGGGGGTCTGCGCGGCCAGGGGGCCCACGGTGCTGAGGTGGCACTGCCGCACCGCGTCCAGGAGGTTGACGCTGACCACGGGGGCGCCGGTCAGCGCCGCCGCCAGCCGCACCACGGCGTCCAGGTCCGCGCGGTCGTCGGCGCCGGGGCCGGGCCGGTGCTCCTCCAGCGCGGCCAGCCGGGCGCTCTCCTCAGCCCCTCGCACCCCCCGGTGATCGGCGCGCGGCGGGGCGGCCTTGAGCGCTCCGGGCGCGCACGCCGCGGGCGCCGCCGGACCGCGCACCCCCGGGGCGGGCCGGTTCAGGCGTCCGCGCCGCGGCGCACGGCGAGGGCCCCCAGCTCGGCGCGCTGCCACGCCACGGACAGCCCGCCGGTGGCCTCGCGCGCCGCGGTGCCGGCCACGGCGGTGGAGCCGCTGGCGCGCACGGCCAGCCGCACCCGCTCGCAGACCTCCGCGGCCCCCCGCGCGGGCCGCCCGGCGCACAGCACGCCCAGCTGGCGGGCGTTCAGGCGCGCCACGACCGCGTCGGCGCCGGCCGCCTCCAGCGCGGCGGCGGCGGCGCGGCGCAGCGAGCGCACGCCGTGGGCGGCGCCGAGGTCGACGACGGCGACGGTGGAGGGCTCGGCGTGGCTGCGCGCGCGCTCCTCCTCGCGGGCCAGCAGCCGGCCCCAGGAGCGCCGGTCCGGCAGGCCCGTGACGTCGTCGCGGTGCCGCAGGGCGCGGTGCGAGTCCTCGCCGCGCTCGCCGGCCAGGGCCCGCAGGTCCGCCTCCAGCGCGGCGGCCAGCCGGGCGGCCTCCTCGCGCGCCGGCGCGAGGTTGCGGTAGCCGTCGGCGTCCAGCGGCTGCGGGCCCACCCCGCACAGGGTGCCCAGCAGGCGCCCGTCGGCGGTGCGCATCGGCACGCCGGTGTAGGTGCGGATGCCGAAGCGCTGCACGAGGGGGCGCTCGGCGTAGGTGGGCACGGCGCCGATGTCCAGGGCGACCTGCGGGCCCAGGCCGGCGACCATCGCCTCGCAGGCGGTGTGCGCCCACGGCACGGCGATGCCCACGGGCACCTGCACGCGCAGCGAGTCGCCCACCAGCAGCGTGTACGTGTCGTCCACGACGCGGGTGGCGAACCACGTGGGCAGCCCGGGGCGCGCGGTGAGGGCGGAGGTCACCTCCTGCGCGCGCGCCAGGAAGGTCGTGGGGACCGCCGACGGCGCGGGCGGGTCCTGCACCGCGACCCGCTCGTCCCGACCCCGCCGCCGGGCACCGCCCGGCGAACGCCACCACACCACGACCGACCGCCTCCCCGCCCCCTGTTGGACCGTTTGCTCACACGGACCATCGGCCGGGATCCCTAGCACTTGAGCCCGCCGAGGGGGGGTTCCTTGCTAGGCAAGCGCGCTCAGGGCCCCAGGCGCTGGCGCAGCTCCTCGGGCAGCAGGGCCAGGCGCTCGCGCAGCCCGCCCTCGGCGGCCAGCACCGCGCGCAGCACCGGCAGCGCCAGCGCGTCGCCGCGCACCACGAACCCGTCGGCGCGGCCGTGGTCGTCGTCCAGGGTCAGGGCGTCGTCGAGCACGGCGACCACGGGGTCGTCCCCGGGCGGCAGCTCCTCGCCCCACAGCTCGACCAGGCCCGCGCGCACGCGCTCGGCCCGCCGCCTGCCGTCCGTGGTCACCGCGCCCCCTGCTGGATCCGCTCTGCGGGCACCGTAGAGCAGGAGAACGCGCAACCACCACTCAAGGTGAGCACCCCGACGCGCCGAGTCGTCACCTCAGTGCGGGCGTGGCACGCTGTGCGGGCCCGCAGCGGAGGGTCCGAGCTGCGCCGGGACCGGCGCGGGAGGGGTGAGGGAGCTGGCCATCGTGGACGAGCAGCGCGGCCGCGGGGCGGACGCGCGCACCGGGGAGCCCCCGGCGAGCGCGCTGTGGCCGCACCTGCTCGACGCCGTCGCGGCCGGCGGCTACCGGCTGACCCTGGAGGCCCCCGGCGGCGGGCGCGCCGTGCTGGTCTCCGAGGCGGAGCTGCAGCGCCTGGAGTCCGCCGTGCGCACCGCCCCCACCTCGCCGCTGACCGCCCGCGAGCGCGAGGTCCTGGGCCTGGTGGCGCGCGGCCTGAACGGCGTGCAGGTCGCCGAGCACCTCGGGGTGTCCACCAACACCGTCGCCCAGCACCTGCTGGCCGCGCGCCGCAAGTACGGGGTGCGCAGCAGCAGCGCGGCCGTGCAGGCCGCCTGCGCGGCCGGCCACCTCGACGAGGGGTGCCCGCCGGGCTGCTGACCCGACCGCGCGCGGGCACCCGGCCGCGCGCGTCCGGCGCCGCCCGCCCGGTGGCGCCGCGCGCGCCGGGCACGGACAGTGGGGAGCGGGCCGCCGCCCACGACCGTCCAGCCCCGGCGATCGGAGACCCGTGCCCCGCGACCTGCCCGGCCCCCGCGCCTCCTCGCGCCCCTCCCCCGGCACCGCCCGCGTCCCCGGTGCCCGCTCCCCCTGGCGCCCGGCCCCCGCACCGGGCGCGGCCGGCCGCACCGGCCCCGGCGTGCTGCGGGTGCCGCTGGCCCTGCTGCTCGTCGGCGCCGCCGGCGCCTGGTGGCTCGACGGCCCGCCCGCCGCCGCCGCGCTGGTCACGCTGGCCGCCTACGAGATCGCCCTCAGCGCCGACAGCGCCGTGCCCATGGCCGGCGTGGCCGGGCGGCTGCACCAGCGCGCCAAGCAGGTCTTCCTCGCCGCCGGCCTGCTCGCCGGGGTGATCGTCATGCGCCTGGTCGCCCCGCCCGTGGTGGTCTCCGCCTCCGCGCGGGAGACGCCCGCGCAGGTCGTGGACGACGTCATCACCGACCCCGGCGCCTACGCCGCGGAGCTGTCCGAGATCCGCCCCGGCCTGGCCGGCTTCGGCGGGGTGTTCCTGTGGCTGGTGTTCACCGAGTTCCTCCTCAACTGCGAGCGCAAGGACCGCCCGGCCTGGATCGGCCCGCTGGAGCGCCCGCTGCTGCACCTGCGCCGCCCGCGCGCGGTGCAGGCCGCGGTGGCGGTGGCGCTGGCCGCGCTGGCCGCCGCGCTCGCCCCGGCGGACCGGCGCGGCACCGTCGCGCTCGCCGGGGCGCTGGGGCTGGCCGCCTACGCCCTGGTCAAGCTCGTCGCCCTGCGCACCGCGCCGCCGGCGACGGGGTGGTGGCGCGCGGCCGCCCACGGCGCCGCGGTCGTCTTCGAGCGGGCGCTGGCGGTGTTCATGCTGCTGGAGGTCCTCGACGGCACGTACTCCTTCACCGGCGGCGCCGCCGGCCTGCCCCCCTGGGAGCGGCTGGGCATCGCCGCCGCCGGGGTCGGCGTCGGGGCCGTCTTCCTCGTGCAGCTCACCCGCCACCTCGACGCGCGCAGCGCCCTGAGCCGCTACGAGCACCTGCCCGCCGGCGCCGCCTACGTGCTCGGCGTCCTGGCGGTGCTGCTGTGGGTGAGCCTGCTGCGCCCGGTGCCCTCCGCGGTGGCCGGCTGGTTCGGCGGCGTCGTCATCGGCGCCGCGCTGCTCAGCTCGCTGGTGCGGGCACGCCGGCGCGCCGCCCCAGCCACGCCAGCAGCGCCGACGGCTCCAGCGGGCGCGCGTGCAGGTACCCCTGGGTCTCGTCGCACCCCAGGGCGCTGAGCCGGGCCAGCGTGGCGGGGTCCTCCACGCCCTCGGCGACCACGCGCAGCCCCAGGGCGTGCGCCAGCCCCACGGTGCTGGCCACGATCGCGGCCGCGGCCGGGTCGTGCAGCAGGTCGGTGGTGAAGGAGCGGTCCAGCTTCAGCTCGGTGACCGGCAGCCGGCGCAGCTGCGTCAGCGAGGAGTAGCCGGTGCCGAAGTCGTCGATGCTCACCTGCACGCCCTGCGCGCGCAGCGCGGCGACCACCGCCACGCTGCGCTCGGGCTCGCGCAGCAGCACGCTCTCGGTGACCTCCAGCACCAGCGCGGAGGCGGGCAGCCGGTGCGCGGCCAGCAGCGCCGCCACCCGCGCCGGCAGGCCGGTGTCCAGCAGGTCGCTGGCCGAGAGGTTCACCGACACGCGCAGGTGCACGCCCGCGCCCCACCACGCCGCGGCCTGCGCGACGGCGTCGCGCAGCACCCGGGCGGTGACGGCGCCCATCAGCCCGTGCGCCTCCGCCAGCGGCACGAACCGCCCCGGCCCCAGCAGCCCCAGCACCGGGTGCTGCCAGCGCACCAGCGCCTCCACGCCGGCGACGGCGCCCGAGGCGACGTCCAGCTGCGGCTGGTAGTGCAGCACGAGCTGCCCGCCCTCCACGCCCCGGCGCAGGTCCTCCGCCAGCGCCAGCAGACCGCGCGTGTCGCCGTGGCGGGCCGGGTCGTGGTGCACGGTGCCCGCGCCGGTGCGCTGGGCGTCGCTCAGGGCGCCGTGGGCCTGGCGCAGCAGCGCCTCGGCGTCCACCTCCGCCCCGCCCGCCGCGCCGCCCGCGCCGGCGGCGGTGCCGGCCGCCGTCCAGGACGTCAGGCCCACGCTGACGCCGACGTGCACGTCCATCGCCGTCAGCGGGAACGGCTCGGCGAGCACCGCCAGCAGGTGCGCGCCCAGGCGGGCGGCCGGCGGCTCCTCGCCCGGCCCGCACGGCTGCACCACGGCGAACTCGTCCCCGCCCAGGCGCCCGAACAGCGCCCCGGGCCCCAGCCCCGGCTGCACCCGCTGGGCGATCATGCGCAGCAGCTCGTCGCCGGCGGCGTGCCCCAGCGCGTCGTTGACCTCCTTGAAGCGCGCCACGTCCAGCACGGCCACCGCCCCGGCGGTGCCGGCGGCCAGGTGCTCGTCCAGGCGGCGCAGCACCGCGCGGCGGTTCGCCGTGCCCGTCAGGTCGTCGGTGAGCGCCTCGCGGCGGCTGGCGGCCAGCTGCACCAGGTCGCGCAGGTTGATCAGCAGGCGGGTGCTGGCGCCCAGCACGGCCGCCGCCGCGCACAGCACCGCCGTCGCGGAGCGGTCGGCGAGGACGTCGGCGACGACCACGGCCAGCGCGCCCAGCACCACCACGAACGCGCCCACCGTGGAGGCCGCCGGGGCCGCGCCCTCGGTGGGGGCCGAGCGCACCCGCAGCAGCGCCGCCGCGCACAGGCACGCCAGGCCCGCCGTCCACAGCAGCCCCGACAGGGCGTCGGGCACCCCCACGCCGGCGCGGGCGGCGAGCGTGCCGGCCCCGGCGACCGCCAGGCCGCCGGCCACCAGCCAGGTGCGCGGGTCGGTGCGCAGCGCGCTCAGCCGCACCGCCGTCACCGCCGTCAGGGCCAGCACCACCACCGAGGCGTCGCGGGCCAGCAGCAGCTCCACCAGCCAGCCGGGCGCGCCGGCACCGCCGCCGCCGCCGACGCTCTGCAGGACGGCGGTGAGCACGAGCACGGAGCTGAGCCCGTTGAGCAGGTCGTCGGGGTCGGCGCCGCTGGCCGAGTGCCGGTTCCAGCGCACCAGGGCGCGGTACGTCAGCGGGAAGCTCACCAGCGCGGCCGCGGCCAGCGGCACCTGCGCCGCCCCCGCCGGCAGCTCCGCGGGCCAGCGGGCGCCCGCCGCCGCGGCCAGCGGCGGCGCGCACGCCAGCGCGGCGGCGGCCAGGTACGCGGTGGCGGCGTGCCGGAAGGAGCTCCACACGCGCTGCTCGGCGCCGCGCAGGCGCGCGCGCCACGCCACCGCCCACCACGCCGCCGCGCAGGTCACCAGCACCGCCGCGGCGGAGACCGCCCCGGCCGCCGCCGGCGGCAGCAGCGGGGAGCACACCAGCACGGACCCGCCCAGCAGCAGCACCGGCAGCACGGCGCGCGGCGCGCCGGGCAGGGTCCGCAGCGGGGTGGGCGTCCTCACCCGTGCGGTGTCGGCACCCGCGCGCGGAGGGTTGACGGCCCGCCGCGGCGGTTCACCCGGGCGCCGGAACGCCCCACCGCCGGGGCGCCGGGTGGTGGGGGCGCCGGACGGTGGGGCGCCGGACGGTGGGGCGCCGGACGGTGGGGCGCCGGGCGGCTACAGCCGCAGCAGCCCCGCCACCCGCAGCACCGCCGCGCCCGCCTCGTCGGAGGCGTCCAGGTCCACCTCCGCCACGACCGCCCAGTCGTGGTCGCCGGCGGGGTCCTGCAGGACCTGGCGCACGTACCAGCGGCGCGGGGAGCCCTTGGCGTGCGGGCCGGAGCCGTCGTCGACCTGCAGCAGGTGCGGGCCGCGCGCGTCCGGGCCGGTGCCGATGGAGTCGTGCTCCTCGTAGTACGCGTCGAGCTGGTCGGCCCAGGTGTCCTCGTCGGGCGAGCCGTCCAGCGCGGCCAGCGCCGCGGGGCGGTCCAGCGCGGCCAGCTCCACGAAGCGGAACACGGCGTTGCGCACCAGGACGCGGAACGCGCGCGCGTTCGCGGTGACCGGCGGCGCCTCGTCCTCGGCGGGGGCCACGGCGGCCACCACGTCCGCGTCGTCGCCGGCGCGCAGCTTCTCCCACTCGGCCAGCAGGCTGGAGTCGGTCTGGCGCACCACCTCGCCCAGCCACTCCACGACGTCGGTGACCTCCTCGGTGCGCGCGTCCTCCGGCACGCTCTGGCGCAGCGCCTTGTAGGCGTCGCTGAGGTAGCGCAGCACCAGGCCCTCGGAGCGGGCGAGCTGGTAGAACGCCACGAAGTCGCCGAAGGTCATGGCGCGCTCGAACATGTCGCGCACCACCGACTTCGGGCGCACCTCGTAGTCGGCCACCCACGGGTTGCCCGTGCGGTACGTCTCGTAGGCCGCGCGCAGCTCCTCTTCCAGCGGCCTGGGCCAGGTGACGTCCTCCAGCTGCGCCATGCGCTCCTCGTACTCCAGCCCGTCGGCCTTCATGCGGGCCACGGCCTCGCCCTTGGCCTTGGACTGCTGCGCCAGCAGCACCTTCATCGGGTCGTCCAGGGTGGACTCGATGGCGGAGACCACGTCCAGGGCGTAGGTGGGCGAGGTGCGCTCCAGCAGGTCGTCGACGACGGCCAGCGCGAACGGCGACAGCGGCTGGTTCAGCGCGAAGTCGAGCTGCAGGTCGGCCACCAGGCGCACCTGCCGGCCGTCGGGCAGCGGGGCGGGCAGCTTCTCCACCACCCCGGCGTCCAGCAGGGCGCGGAAGAGCTCCACCGCGCGGCGCACGTGCTGCAGCTGCCGCTTGCGCGGCTCGTGGTTGTCCAGCAGCAGGTGGCGCATCGCCGCCACCGGGTCCCCGGGGCGCTGCAGGACGTTGAGCAGCACCGAGGTGGTGACGCGGAAGTGGGAGGTGAGCTGCTCGGGCTGGGCGTCGACGAGCTTGTGCATCGTCGCCTCCGACCAGGAGACGAACCCCTCGGGCGCCTTGACCCGCTGCACCCGCTTGGCCTTCTTGGGGTCGTCGCCGGCCTTGGCGACGCGGCGGGCGTTCTCCACCTCGTGCTCGGGGGCCTGCACCACGACGGTGCCGGCGGTGTCGAAGCCGGCGCGCCCGGCGCGCCCGGCGATCTGGTGGAACTCCCGGGCCCGGTAGTGGCGGGTGCGCCGGCCGTCGAACTTCGTCAGGCCCGCGAAGAGCACCGTGCGGATGGGCACGTTGATGCCGACCCCGAGGGTGTCGGTGCCGCAGATGACCTTCAGCAGCCCCGCCTGCGCCAGGGTCTCCACCAGGCGCCGGTACTTGGGCAGCATCCCAGCGTGGTGCACGCCCACGCCCATGCGCAGCAGCCGGTTGAGGACCTTGCCGAAGCCGGCGGCGAAGCGGAAGTGCCCGATCGCCTCGGCGATCGCGTCGCGCTGCTCGCGGGTGGCGACCTTCGCGCTGGTGAGGGCCTGCGCCTGCTCCACGGCCGCGGCCTGGGTGGCGTGCACCACGTACACCGGGGCGCGGTCGGTGGACAGCAGCTCCTCGACCGTCTCCTGCAGCGGGGTCGTCGCGTAGGAGTAGTGCAGCGGCACGGGCCGCTCCACGGAGGTGACGACGGCGGTGGCCCGGCCGGTGCGGCGGGTGAGGTCCTCGCGCAGCCACTCGACGTCGCCCAGGGTGGCCGACATCAGCAGGAACTGCGCCTGCGGCAGCTCGATGAGCGGCACCTGCCACGCCCACCCGCGGTCGGGGTCGGCGTAGAAGTGGAACTCGTCCATGACGACCTGGCCGACGTCGGCGAAGGCGCCCGAGCGCAGCGCCACGTTGGCCAGGACCTCGGCGGTGCAGCACACGATCGGCGCGCCGGGGTTCACCGAGGCGTCGCCGGTCATCATCCCGACGTTGTCGGCGCCGAACGTCTCCACCAGCGCGAAGAACTTCTCGCTGACCAGCGCCTTCAGCGGCGCCGTGTAGAAGGAGCGGACCCCGGCGGTCAGCGCGGCGGCGTGCGCGCCGGCGGCCACCAGCGACTTGCCCGAGCCGGTGGGGGTGGCCAGCACGACGTTGGAGCCGGAGACCACCTCGATGAGGGCCTCCTGCTGCGCCGGGTACAGCTCGATGCCGCCGGAGGAGACCCAGTCCGCGAACGCCTCGTACACGGCGTCGGGGTCGGCGGCGGCCGCGCTGCCGCGGGCGGGCAGCCGGTCGGTCAGGGAGGAGCGGGCGGAGGTCTCCAGCAGCTCGTCGGACTCGCCGGCGAGGGCGGCGGGGGCGGGGGTGGCAGCCATGGCGCCGCCCATCGTCGCACCCCGCGGCGCCGCGCGGCCCGCCACGGGGCCCCGGCGGGCTCGACGGCGGGGCCGCCGGCGGGCCCAGGCCTCAGCGCAGCAGGCCCTGCCGGCGCGCGGCGGCGGCCGCGTCCGCCGAGGAGCGCACGCCGTACTTGCGGCGCACCGAGGCCAGGTGCTGCGCGACGGTGTTGGGGGCCAACCCGAGCCGCTGGGCGACCACCGCGCCGGGGCAGCCGTCGGCGACCATCTGCAGGACCTCGCGCTCGCGGGCCGTCAGGCTCACCGGGGGGCGCGCGCCCTGGCCGGCCTGCAGGGCGGACCAGCTGCTCTCGGGGACGAGCACGTACCGGTTGCCCTCGGCGTCCTCGACCACAACGCGCCCGTCGTCGTCGGCCAGGGCGGTCAGCGGCCCGGCGAGGGCGCTGCCGGCGGTGAGCGGGAGCGTGGCGACCCCGCCGCCCCCGCTGCCCCTGGTGTCGTGCTCCACGGCGTCCCCGCTCCCGACCGCGCTGCGGTGCGGCCCCGCCTTCTCGAGGTCGCTCCCGGGGTGCGGCTCGCCCCCCGCGCCCGCGGGGGGTCGGCACCACGGCCGCCGCCCTCGAGCGCCGTCCCCATGCTACGGACGGCCACCGACGCGCCGGCGCGCCCTCACCCGGTGCGGCTGCCGCGCGCGGCCGGGCGGCGCCGGGCGGCCACCCCCAGGGCGAGCACGGCCAGCAGCGACGCCCACGCCACCCACGGCCCGACCTCGCGCCGGTAGCCCAGCGTCAGGGCCTCCACCGCGGGCGACATGCCGTCCACCAGGCCGGGCACGTACGCCAGGGCCAGCAGCGTCAGCCGCAGCGCCAGCACCCGCGGCAGCCACGCCCGCGCCCGCCCGGCCCACCCGGCCGACGACCCGGCGGGCGGCCCGGCCGGCGCCAGGGCCAGCGGCCCCCACAGCAGCAGGTCGTACCAGGGCAGCTCGTACGGCGCGGCCAGCAGGTACCCCAGGGCGAGCAGGGCCGTCACCCCCGCCGCGCGCCGGCGCAGCACGTCGGCGGCACCAGCGGCACCAGCGGGACCGGCGGGACCGGTCGCCCCGCCGGCGCCGGGGGCGGCGCCCACCGCCCGGCCGGCCAGCACCGGCCACCACAGCACCGCCACGAGCGCCATCAGCGCCAGCGTGCCCGGCAGCAGCAGCGAGCGGGGCAGGCCAGCGTCCACCAGGGGGCGCCACACCGTGGCCAGCGAGACGAACCGGCTGGCGCGGTGCGTCTGGTCGTAGGCGTGCGCGCCCGCCCACAGGTGCGCCGGCACCAGCAGCACCAGCGCCCCCGCCGCCCCGCGCAGCAGCCAGCCCGCCCCGGGCCCGCCGCGCCCGCGCGCCGCCCACCACGCCACCAGCAGACCCGCGCCCACCGCCCCGAACGGCAGCTTGGAGCCGGCCGCGAGCGCCAGCGCCAGGCCCGCCGCGAACGGCCGGCGCGGGGCCAGCAGCAGCGCGCCCACCGCCGCCGCGC
The DNA here is from genome assembly GCF_050871925.1 of Kineococcus gurbantunggutensis. Taxonomy (NCBI): domain Bacteria; kingdom Bacillati; phylum Actinomycetota; class Actinomycetes; order Kineosporiales; family Kineosporiaceae; genus Kineococcus; species Kineococcus gurbantunggutensis. The sequence continues at coordinate 17,646 of NZ_JBJLSG010000053.1, read as the reverse complement.
CGGCCAGGACGTCGACGTGCGCGCCGCCCAGGCCCACCGTCAGCAGCAGCGGGTTCGCCGTCCACAGCACGTGCGCGCGGGCGCGCGCGGCCGGGTCCTCGCGCAGCGCCCGGTGCAGGCCGGCGGCCGCGGCGGCCCACGCCGCCAGCAGCACGAGCTGCCCGCACCACACCGTGGCGCGCACCGAGTCCCCGCCCGCCAGCGACGTCAGCGCCTGCACCGCCGTGGCCAGCGGCCCGTACACCGAGGTCGTCGAGCGCCACGGGTCGCGCACGGCGGAGGCCACCGGGTCCGCCCCGCCGGCGAAGGCGTCCGGGGGCTCGGCGTACGCGTCGCCGCCCAGGGCGGCGATGCGGCCGTAGGCGGCGTAGCTGAGGTGGTCGGCCGAGCCCACCGGCGGCACCAGCGCGGTCAGCGCGGCGCCGGCGGCGGCCAGCAGCAGCAGGCGCCGCGGGCGCCAGCCGCGCCCGGCGGCGGCCAGGCCGCTGAGCAGCGCCGTGCCCGCGGCCAGCACCGACACCGCCAGCAGCGCCGTCACCAGCGCCGAGGACGGCCGCAGCCCCAGGTCCACCGGCAGCGCCCCCGGCCCCAGGCCGGGCACCGCGGCGGACTCCCCGGCCACCGCCACCGCCAGCCACGCCAGCAGCGCCAGCGCGCTCGCCGCCGCGGGCAGCGCCCCGCCCGCGCGGGCCGGCGCGGGCGGCGCCGCGGTGCCGGTGCGCCGGGGGCGGCGCCCGCGCACCTCAGCCACGCGCCTCAGCCACCGGCGCGGTCGGCACCGCCGCGGCCACCGGCACGCCCGCCGGCACCTCCGCCGGCACCTCCACCGGCACGGCCGCCGCTGCGGCCGCCGGTGCGGCGCAGCCGGCCCAGCCGGTCGGCCAGGTGCCGCTGCGCCAGCGCCAGCGCCACGTCGCGGTACTGCGCGGCGCGGTGCAGCTGCGCGCGCAGGTCCGTGCCGGTGACGCGGTGCTGCAGCGCGCACGGCACCTCCACCACCCGGTACCCGGCGAGCAGCAGGTCGATCGTCAGGGCCGTCTCCACGCCCCAGCCGCGCGCCAGCGGCTGCGCCGCCTCGAACGCCTCCCGGCTCAGGCAGCGCATCCCCGACAGCGGCTGCTGCGGCGACCAGCCGGTGGCCGCGAGCGTGCCGCGCCGGGCCAGGCCCACCACCAGGCCGCGCCCGCCGCCGGGGCTGGACTGCCGCGGCAGCACCGCGATCGTCATGTCCGCCTCCCCGGCCAGCACGGGCCCGGCCAGCGGCGCGGTGGCCGCGGCGGTGCCCCCCAGGTCGGCGTCGACGAACAGCAGCGGGCGCGGGCCGGTGCCCGGGCGCGGGTGGGCGGCCTCGTGGGCGGCCACGGCGCGCGCGCCGGTGGCCATCGCCGCGGCCTTGCCGCGGTTGCGCGCGTGCGCCACCACCAGGGCGCCGGCGTCGCGGGCCAGGCGGGCGGTGCCGTCGGAGGAGCCGTCGTCGACGACGACGACGAGGTCGGCCACCGCCAGCGAGCGCAGCGCCGCCACCGTGGCCGCCACGCGCTCCCCCTCGTCCTTGGCCGGCACGACGACGGCGACGGTCGGGGACGGCTGCGGGGGCGGCACGCTGGCGAGGCTAGAGCACGTGCGCGCGGCCGTCCCCGCCGAGGCGGCGCACCGCCAGGACGGTCACGTCGTCGTCCACGGGGGCGCAGCCGGCGAGCGCGGCCAGCAGCCCGTCGACGAGGCGGGCCGGCGACGGCGGCTGCCCGCCGGTGCGCGCGCCGGCCCCGGCCAGGTGCTCGCGGGCCTCCTCCAGCCCCTGCTCCAGGGGGCGCTCGCGCGACTCCACGAGCCCGTCGGAGAAGAGCACGAGGTCCTCGCCGTCGCCCAGGTGCAGGCGCAGCGCGTCGCCGCGGGCGGCGGCGTCGCCGGGCAGGACCGCCCCGACGGGCGGGCCGGCGGGGGCGTCGAGGAACCGCGCGCCGCCCGCGCCGCGCAGCAGCGGCGGGGGGTGCCCGGCCAGGGCGGCCAGGGCGGTGCCGTCGCGGTGCAGCAGCACGTACGCCAGGGTCACCAGGTCCTCCCCGCCGGCGGCGGCGGCGCAGGCGTCCAGCCCGCGCAGCACCGCGGCCGGGTGCGGGTCGACCAGGGCCAGGGCGCGCACCTGCGCGCGCACCTCCCCCATGACGGTGGCGGCGCGCGCCCCGCGGCCCATGACGTCGCCCAGGACGACGGCCACCCGCTCGCCGTCGACGACGAGGACCTCGGCCCAGTCGCCGCCGACACCCTCCCCGGCGCTGGTGGCGGTGGCGCGGTGCGCGGCCAGCCACGGCACGGCCGGCAGCGGGCCGGGCTGCAGGGCGCGCTGCAGGACGCGGGCGGTGCCCAGCTCGCGCTCGAGCAGGTCCACGCGCTCCAGCGCGTCGGCGACCTGCCGGGCCAGGGCGTGCAGGGAGGCGCGCTCGTCGGCGTCGGGGGCCACCTCGTCCTCGGCGCCCAGGACGAGGCCGCCCAGGCAGCTGCGCGGGGTGGCCAGCGGCAGCACGGACCAGCGGGCGTCGCCCTCGGCGAGCGCCTCGCGGTAGGTGGGGCGCACCCACGCGGGCAGGACGTCGCCGCCGGCGGGCCCGACGGCGTACCAGCCGCCGGCGGCGGCGCACTCGGCCACGTCGCGCTGCAGCTCCGCGGCGCGGCGGTCGTCGCGCACGAGGTGCTCGCGCCGCCCGTCGCGGTGCAGGCGGTGCACGGCCACGGCGCCGCCGGGTCCGCGCTCGGGCTCCAGCAGCGTCAGGCTGGCGCGGGTGGCGCCGGGCAGCTCCAGGCAGGAGGCCAGCACGGCGTCGACGACGCCGGCGCGGGTGGTGGCCGTGGACAGCGCCGCGGTGAGGGACTGCAGGTGCGCGGTGCGCCGGCGCGAGCGCACCCGCTCGTCGACGTCGTCGAGGGCGCCGACCCACTCCACCACGGGGCTGTCGGGCTCGTCGGGGTCGGCGCGCACCGGCTGGGCGCGGGCGGCGAGCCAGCGCCAGCCGCGGGGGGTGCGCAGCCGCAGGCGGGCGCCGGCGGCGCGGCCCTCGCGCAGGGCGGCGGCGGCCTCGGCCAGGACGGCGGGCAGGTCCTCGGGGTGCACGTCGGCGGTCCAGCCGGCGCCCAGGACGTCGCCGTCGCGGCCGGTGAGGGCGCGCCAGCCGGGCAGGTCGGCGGTCAGCCCGCGCGGCGGGGCGGCGGTGAAGACGTCCAGGCGCCCGGCCCGGGCGAGGGTGCGGTAGCGGTGCTCGGCGGCGCGGGCGTCGCGCTCGGCGGCGCGCACGGCGTCGAAGAGGTGGGCGCGCTCGACGGCGCAGGCGCACTGCCCGGCCAGGGTGGCGGCCAGCAGGAGCTGCACCTCGTCCAGGGAACCCTCGCGGGGCAGGCCCAGGCGCAGCACGCCGGTGAGGCCGGTGTCGGTGAGCATCGGCAGCGCCGCCCAGGAGCGCTCGCCGGCGGCGACCAGGCGCTCGTTGACGGGGTCGTCGAAGCGGGCGGCGAGCTCGGCGGGCGAGCGCAGCAGCACGGGGCGGCGGGTGCGGGCGGCCTCGGCGCTGGGGGTGGAGGCGCTCAGCGGCAGGCGGGGGGCGCGCCCGGCGGCGCGGGGCAGGACGACGCCGTCGCCGGCGGGCACCAGCACGCCGCCCGCGCCCGCGCCGCCGTCCGCGCCGCCGTCCGCGGCGGGCTCGAGGAGGAAGACGCCGCAGGTGGTGGCGCGCAGGGCCTCCTGCACGGCGCCGAGCACGACCCGCACGGCGGCGCCGACGCTGAGGGCGGCGGCCAGGCGGGCGGTGGTGCGCTCCAGCAGCCGCAGGTCGGCCAGGTCCAGGGTGGCGCGGCGCTCCAGCGGGGCCACCGCGAGCGCGACCGGCTCCTCCACGCGGCCCTCCTCAGGCTCCGCCGGGCCGGTGGGCACCGGCGATCGGGGGAGGTTATCGCGCTGCGCAGTGGATCAGGAACGTTCCGTGGTCTCCCGGCGGAGGTCCACCCGACCGGGGCAACGGGCCGGCGGCCTCAGCGCGGGTGCAGGCGGGTGGGTCCCCCGAAGGACGCCCACACGGTGCGGCTGAGGTCGTCGACGTTCTCGACCACGCCCCACTCGTCGGCCAGGCTCGCCACGATGCACAGGCCGCGCCCGGAGGTCGCGCCCTCGTCCACGAAGCGCGGGCCGACCACCCGGCCGGGGGCCCCGCCGTCGGTGACGGCGATCTCCACGTGCGCGCCGTCGTCGCGGGTGACGAGGCACTGCACGTGGATGCCGCCGTCGCCCAGCGGGCGCGCGTGGCGCACCGAGTTCCCCACGATCTCGGACAGGACGATCTCGATCTCGGCCGTGCACTCCGCGTCCAGACCGGCGCCGTCCAGCACCGACCTCACCGCGCGCCGGGCCCGCGGCACCGACGCGGCGTCGTGCGCGAACGACGACCAGTGCGTCGCCGGCACCGGGCCAACCCCCGTCGGCATCCGTCCTCCTGCCCTGCCGTCTGCTTGACGGCACCGTAGGTACCCGAGCGGTGCGGCGACCAAACCTGTCCGGCCGCCCCTCCCCCACCAGGGTGCTCCTCCTCACCCGTCCAGCCCCGCAGCGACCCGCCACCACCGGCGTGTGACACCCACGTGAACTCCTGCCCCCACGCCTGTTCGGCGGGCGCGGGGCGTGCCACGGTGATCCGAGTCCCCGAGGCGGAGGTGCCGCGTGAAGCTGCCCGTGCAGACCTGGTTCGACCGCGCCACGTCCCGAGCCCGGGACTGGCCGCTGGACCGGCTGCGCGCCGACAAGGGGCGCACCCGCGTCAGCGTGGTGCTGCCGGCGCTGGACGAGGAGGCCACCGTCGCCGGCGTGGTGCGCATGGTGCGGCGCCTGGCGGACGACACCGGCCTGGTCGACGAGGTCGTCGTCATGGACTCCGGCTCCACCGACGGCACCGCGCGCGTCGCCGAGGCCGCCGGGGCGGTCGTGCACCACCGCGACGACGTCCTGCCCGAGCTGGGCTCGCGCCCCGGCAAGGGCGAGGTGCTGTGGAAGTCGCTGGCGGTCACCACCGGCGACGTCGTCGTCTTCGTCGACGCCGACCTGGTCGACCCCCAGCCCCAGCTGGTCACCGGCCTGCTCGGCCCGCTGCTGGCCGACCCGTCGGTGGAGCTGGTCAAGGGCTGCTACGACCGCCCCCTCAAGGGAGCCGGCGGCTCCTCCGGCGGCCGCGTCACGGAGCTGGTGGCCCGCCCCCTGCTCGCGCGCTTCTTCCCCGACCTGGCCGGCGTGGTGCAGCCGCTGGCCGGCGAGTACGCCGGCCGCCGCCGCCTGCTGGAGGCCGTGCCCTTCTGCGGCGGCTACGGCGTGGAGATCGCCGTGCTCATCGACACGCTGCGCCTGCGCGGCCTGGGCGCCATCGCCCAGGTCGACCTGGGCCGCCGCACGCACAGCCACCAGGACACCGCCGCCCTGGGCCGCATGGCCGCGCAGGTCGCCCACGTCGTCCACGAGCGCGCCCTGGGCCCCACCGGCTCGTCCCCGACGATCACCCAGTTCGCCCGCGACGGGTACGGGCACTACGCGCCCGTCACGCACGTCATGGACCTCGCCGAGCGCCCCCCGATGATCACCGTCGACGGGTACGCGCACCGGGTCGCGAAGGTCTCCTGAGCGCTTCGCCCGGCCACTGCGTTCGGTGGCCGCGCCCGGTCGCCGTGGTGGCGGGCGGAGAGCCCGCCACCACGGGCACACCACCGCCCGGGCGAGGGCGCGACCCCGAGCGCGAGGGGTTCAGCGCACGAAGGGCTCGGCCCCCGACTCGGAGACCATGGGGCGCCCGGCGTCCGCCCACGCCCCCATGCCGCCGTCGACGTTGACGACGTCGTAGCCGTTGTGGGAGAGCCACTGCGCCACGCGCAGGGAGCGCCCGCCGGCGCGGCAGACGACGTGCAGCTCGCCCTCGGGCAGCTCGGCGAGGCGCTGGGGGACCTCGGCCATGGGGATGTGCAGGGCGCCGTCGGCGTGGCCGGCGACCCACTCGTCGTCCTCGCGGACGTCGAGGATCGTGGCGTCGGCGGGGACGTCGGCGGCGGCGACGGAGGGGACCTCGGACATGCCGGGGAGCCTACGTGTCAGCGCAGCTGCGGGGGCAGGGGGCGGGCGTGGACGACGACGAGGGCGGAGACGGCGCGGGTGAGGGCGACGTAGAGGCGGCGCAGGCCGGTGCGCTCGTCGGGTTCGCCGTCGACGAGGTCGGCGGGTTCGACGACGACGACGCGGTCGAACTCCAGGCCCTTGACGAGGGTGGCGGGCACGAGGGACACGCGCTCGGGCGCGGCGCCCCCGTCGTCCTCCCCCGCGGCGTCGAGGCGGGTGGCGGGCACGCCGGCGTCGGCGAGGGCGCGGGCGGCGTCGGCGGTGGCGGCGTCGGCGACGACCAGGCCGATCGAGCCCTCCTCGCGCAGCAGGCCGGCGACGACGTCGGCGGCCTCGCGCACGGGGTCGCCGCCGACGGCGAGGACGTCGAGGCGGCCGGGGTCGGGGCGCACGGAGCGGGGCACGGTGAGCTCGGGGGCGATGGCGGGCAGCAGGCGGGCGGCGTAGTCCAGGACGGCGGAGGGCACGCGGAAGCCGCGGTCGAGGACCTCGAGCTGCCCGTCGGGCTTGCCGAGGTGGGTGAGGACCTCGTCCCAGGAGCGGGCGGCCCAGGGGGTGGTGCCCTGGGCGATGTCGCCGAGGACGGTGGCGGCGCCGGTGGAGCAGCGCCGGCCGACGGCGCGCAGCTGCAGCGGGGAGAGGTCCTGCGCCTCGTCGAGGACGACGTGGGCGCGGGAGGGGGTGCGGGTGAGCTGGTCGGCGACCTCGTCGAGCAGGACGGCGTCGGCGGCGGTCCAGCGGGCGGTGCCGGCGCTGCGGGGGGCCTTCGGCCACAGCAGCAGGGCGCGCTCGGCGTCGTCGAGGAGGCCGTCGGCGCAGCGGGCCAGGAAGCCGGCGTCGGAGAGCAGCCGGTGCAGGACCCCGGCGGGGTCCTGCGCGGGCACGAGCGCGTTCACGGCGCGCTTGACCTCGGCGCTGCGGGCGACGGCGTCCTGCACGGTGTCGTCGGGGGAGTCGCCGGCGGCCTCGAAGAGCTGCAGGACGGCGTGGGCGAGGCGCTGGGGCAGCAGGGCGCGGGCGGCGCCGTAGCGCACGCCGCGGGCGGTGAGCTCGTCGAGCAGCTCGCGCACCCGGTACCCGGGCACGCGCCAGCGGCGCGAGCCGCGGGCCAGGACGAGGGCGCCGCCGTCGAGGGCGTCGGCGGGGTCGGCCACGGCGGACCACACGGCGCGCCGGACGACCTCGGCCATGCGCGCGTCGCCCTTGAGGGCGGCGACGGCGGCGGGCTCGGTGGCACGCACCCGCACCTCCTTGCGGCCGGCCTCGCCGGCGGTGACGAGGTCGGTGACGGTGCGCTGCTCGACGCGCACCTCGCCCAGGGCGGGCAGGACGGCGCCGATGTGCTGCAGGAACGCGGCGTTGGGGCCGACGACGAGGACGCCCTGGCGGGTCAGGCGCTCGCGGTGGGCGTAGAGCAGCCAGGCGGCGCGGTGCAGGCCCACGGCGGTCTTGCCGGTGCCGGGGGCGCCCTGCACGCACACGGTGGTGCCGGCGTCGGCGCGCACGAGGGCGTCCTGCTCGGGCTGGATGGTGGCGACGATGTCGCGCATCGGGCCGGAGCGGGGGCGCTCGATCTCGCGGGCGAGGATCCGCGAGGCGCGCTCGTCCTCCCCGGGGACGGGGTCGGTGAGGTGCTCGTCCTCGTAGGCGGTGAGGCGGCCGTGCTCGACGCCGAAGCGGCGGCGCAGCCGCACGCCGCCGCGCTCGGCGCGGCTGGCGCGGTAGAAGCCGCGCGAGACGTCGGCGCGCCAGTCGACGACGACGGGGTCGCCGGCGGCGTCGGTGACGTGGCGGCGGCCGATGTGCAGGACCTCGCCGGAGTCGAGGTCGGTGCGCCCGAAGAACAGGGCGGTGCCGGGGTCGTCGAGCAGGCTGGCGGCGCGGCGGTGCAGGGCCAGGGCGACGTGGGCGTCGGAGACGGGGTCGCCGCTGGCGGCGGTGAGCGAGAGCGTGTGCTCGCGCATGCGGGTCAGCTCGGCGCGGGCGCGGTCGAGGTGCTGCTGCTCGGCGGTGAGCACGTCGGTGGCCGGGCGGGCGGGCACGGTTCCTCCAGGGTCTCGGGGAGCCCGGTGATCCTGCCGGAAACGTTGCGGGACAACAACGTTGCGATCACGCGGGCGTGCGCGGGAGGATCTCCGAGGGGCCGGTCGGGAAACCCCGCAGCGGCGAACCGCTCATCGTACGCCCGCGGTCGGCCCCGCGTCCGCCCCTCGCGTCGTCACCGGTCGTGCCCGCGCGGGAACCGCGCGCCGCGCCGCCGCGTCCCACCGGCGTCGGGCGCGCCGAGGGGCGCGCCGGCACGGGGGAGGCGACGATGGGCGGCACGAGCACGGCACGGCGGCGCCCCGGCGGGGCGCTGGTGCTGGCGGTGGCCCTGGCGGTCGCCGGCGCCGCGGCGTGCGGTCAGCAGCAGGCGGGAGGCCCAGCGGTGAGCAGCAGCACGTCCAGCCCCTCCGGCGGTGCGACGGGCGAGCCCGCTCCCCCGGGCGCGGCGACCCCGACGCCGACGGGGTCGTCCTCGGAGCAGGGCCCGCGGGAGCAGTCGCTGACGGTGGTGGTGGACGACGGCTCGGGGACCTCGAGCACCTGGACGCTGACGTGCGCGCCGGACGGCACCCCCGGCGGTGACCACCCGGACGCGGCGGCGGCGTGCGCGGCGCTGGCGGCGGCGACGGTGGACCCGTTCGCGCCGGTGCCGAGGGACCGCATGTGCACGCAGGTGTACGGCGGCCCGCAGCGCGCCACGGTCACCGGCACCTGGGGCGGGCAGGAGGTCTCGGCGACCTTCGACCGCACCGACGGCTGCCAGATCGCCCGGTGGGACCGCATCGCCCCGCTGCTGCAGCCGGGCACCCCCGCGGGCGCGCGCCGCTCCTCCGGGCCGACCTGAGCCCTCAGCGCACCGCCGCCGGCACCGGCGCGCGCGGGGCGAGCAGCGCCCGCTGCGCGCGGGCGCTGAGCGCTTCCAGCGGCCCGCGGCGGCCGGTGCGGGCCAGCAGGTGCGCGTACGCGACCACGGCCACCGCGACGGCGCCGCAGACGCCGGCGGTCAGGGCGGGGCGGTCGGCGGCGGGCACGGCCGCGGCCAGCCCGAGGCCCCAGCCGTAGCAGAGCGCGGAGGCCAGGAGGTTCTGCAGCACGTAGCAGCTCAGCGCCGCGCGGCCGACCTCGGCCAGGCGCCGGCCGAGCCAGCGCGGGCGCTCCCGCCCGCCCTGCACCTGCACGACGAGGCCGAGCAGCCCCAGGCCGACGAGCACGGCGGTGCCGTAGCGGGTGAGCAGGACCGCGCCGCCGCCGAGCACGGCGAGCAGGACCGCCTCGGCGAGCGCGCCCACGACGCCCAGCGCCACCAGGCGCCGGCGCAGCACCCGGCCGCGCTCGCGCTCCAGCAGCCCTGCGCGCACCAGGCCGGCGCCCAGCAGGAACGAGGCCGTCGACAGCAGCAGCAGCCCGACGGGTTCGGCGCGGAACACCGCGAGGTTCTGCACCCGGAACACCACGAGGTCCCAGAACGAGCCGGTGGCGTAGGGGGTGTCCAGCGGCCCGCCCGCGGCGCCGGCGGGCAGGTGCACGAGCAGGGCGGTGAGCACGGCGAGCGCGAGCACGTGGGCGCCCAGCAGGACCGCGACGAACCGGCGGCGCCACCGGTCCGGGCGCAGCAGCACCGGCCCGGCGACCAGCGCCGCCACCGCGTAGCCCATCAGGACGTCGAACTCGGCGACGAGCAGGAAGTGCACGCTCGCCTCGGCGAGCAGCACGAGGGCGCGCACGCGGTGGGCGCGGCGGGGGTCGTCGCCGCGGCGCTGCGCGGAGCGCCGCTGCAGCTCCACGCCCACGCCGAACAGGACGCTGAGCAGCGCCAGCGACTTGCCCAGCGGCAGCACCTGCGCGAGCGCCGCGGCGGGCCCGCCGGGGTCGGGGTCGAGCAGGGTGCCCAGCAGGCCGTCGGGGTGGGTGAACAGCCACGCGTTCGTCGCCAGGGTTCCCAGGATCGCCAGGCCGCGGGCGACGTCGAGGCCGGTGGAGCGCGTCGGGGTGGTCACGGGGGCGAGCCTGTCCGGCGCCGCGCCCGCCGTCGTCCGCCGGCGGGGGGCACCCGGCGTACTCCGACGGGAGCAGTCCCGGGCGGCGCCGTCAGGAGCCGGCGAACCACTCCCGCGGCGGGTTGCTCACCCCGGGCGCGCGGCGCTCGGCGGCGCCGCGGTCGTCGGGCGCTGCCCAGCGCACCCCGTTGGCCAGGACCTGCTGCACCTCCGGCTGGTGGTAGACGGGGTACTCCTGGTCGCCGGGGCTGAAGTAGAAGATGCGCCCGCGCCCGCGCGTGAACGTCACGCCGGAGCGGAACACCTCACCCCCGGCGAACGAGCTGATGAACACCAGGTCGTCGGGGTCGGGGATGTCGAAGAACTCCCCGTACATCTCCTGCTGCGGGATGACGATCGGGTTGGGCACGCCCTGGGCGATGGGGTGCGAGGGCTTCACCGTCCACACCAGCTCGCGCTCGCCCTCGTTGCGCCAGGCCAGCGAGCAGGTGGTGCCGAGCAGGCGGGTGAAGACCTTCGAGAAGTGCCCGGAGTGCAGCACGAGCAGGCCCATCCCGCCCAGGACGTTCTGCACGACGCGCTCGACGACGGCGTCGTCGACCTGCTCGTGGGCGGCGTGCCCCCACCACAGCAGCACGTCGGTGCGCTCCAGGACCCCGGGCCCGAGGCCGTGCTCGGGTTCGGCGAGCGTGGCGGTGGCGACCTCGGCCCCCGGCACCAGCCGGCGCAGGCCGGCGGCGATGGCGCCGTGCATGCCGTCGGGGTAGTACTCGCCGATGCCCGGCGGGCTCTGGTTCGCCTCGTGCACGCCCTCGTTCCACACCAGGACGTGCAGCGGCCTGCAGGAGCCGTTCACGGTGCCTCCACCTGCTCGACGTCCTCGAACCGGCCGGTCTCGACCGATCGCGCGGCGGCCTCGGCGATGGCCAGGCTGCCGAGGTTGGAGCGGCCGGTGACCTCGGGCGCGGGCCCGCCGCGCACGGCGCGGTGGAACTGCCGCAGGCCCGCCGAGCGGCCCCACAGGTCCAGCACCGGCAGCTCGACGGGTTCGGGGGCGCCGCCGGCGCGGCTGAGGGTGACCACGTCGTCGGCCGGTCCGCGGTCGCCGCGGCCGGTGAAGGCGATGCGCCCGCGCTCGCCCTCGATGCTCCACTCCCCGTCCCAGGTGGTCTGCGGGGCGCGGCTGACCCAGCTGCCGCGGTAGCTGGTGACCAGCCCGCCGGTCAGCTCGATCGTCAGCACCGCGGAGGCCTCCTGCTCGAACCGGCTCCACAGCGGGTCGGTGACCGTGGCGTGCACGCGCACGGCCTCGCGGCCGGTGACCATCCGCAGCAGGTCGAAGTGGTGGATCGCCATGTCGAACAGCAGCGGGTGCGGGAAGGAGTAGTGCCGGTTCGTCTCGACGGGCGCGTCGTTGGCCCAGCGCCGGAAGTCGACGTGGACGACGGACAGCTCACCGATCGCGCCGCCGGCGACGAGGTCGCGCACCGCGCGCGGGGCGGGGTAGGCGCGGTAGTTCTGGCTGACCTGGAGCACCAGGCCGCGCTCCTCGGCGCGCTCGACGGCCGTGCGGGCCTCGGCGACGCTGGGCGCGAAGGGTTTCTCGACGAGGACGTGCAGCCCGGCGTCCAGCGCCTCCAGCGCGACGGGCACGTGGAACGCCGCGGGCGCGGTCACCAGCACGCCGTCGGCCTCCACCGCGGCCAGGGCCTCGCGCAGCGAGGTGAAGCAGGCCGCGTCGGGCAGGTCCAGCGCCTGCTGCGCCCTGCGCAGCGTGGGTTCGTGGGAGTCGACCACCGCCACGCGCTCGACCTCGGCGACCGGGGGGATCGCGTTGCGCTCCCAGTCGCCGCCCCACCCGCCGAGCCCGACGTGCACGAGCCGCGTGGGGGGTTCGCCGGGGGTCCGGGCAGGGGTTCGGGTGGGGGTTTCTCCGCTGGTGTCGCCGTCGACCACGTCCGCGACGCTACACGAGCGGCCCGCCCCCGGCGAGGGGCGGGCCGCGCGCGGGCGGGCGTGCTGCGGGGTGCGCGTTCAAACCCGTACCGGTCCCCGACCGGGGTGGTCGAGCGCTGTCCACGGCGGTCCACCGCCGTCCCGCGACCCCCGCGCACGCCCTACGCTCGGCCGGGTGCGACTGGCCGCGGTGGTGTTCGACCTCGACGGGACGCTGTTCGACCACCCGTCGGCAGCGCGCGCCGGCCTGCGCGAGTGGGTGACCTCCCTGGGCCGGGAGTGGACCCCGGGGCTGCAGGCGGCGTGGGTGCAGGCGGAGGAGCGCAGCTTCCGCGCCTGGCGCGAGGGCGAGGTGAGCTTCGCCGAGCAGCGCCGCCGGCGCCTGCGCGAGGTGCTGCCGCTGCTGGACCTGCCCGTGGGCGAGGACGACGAGCTCGACGCGCAGTTCACGGACGGCTTCCTGCGCGCCTACGAGCGCGCCTGGGCCGGCTACGACGACGTCGAGGACGCGCTGGCGGCGGTGCGCGCTGCGGGGCTGCGCACGGCGGTGCTGACGAACGGCCCGCGCGAGCAGCAGAACGCCAAGATCGCGGCGATCGGGCTCACCGGCCGCCTCGGCCCGGTCCTCACCGCCGAGGAGCTGGGCGTGGCCAAGCCGCGCCCGGCCGCGTTCCTGGCCGCGTGCGAGCGCCTGGGCGTGCCGCCCGCGGCGGCGCTGTACGTCGGCGACGAGCACGCGGTGGACGTGCTGGGCGCCCGCGCGGCGGGGCTGCGGGCGGTGCACGTGGACCGCACCGGCGCCGGGCCGCTGGACGAGGTGGCGCGGGTGGGCAGCCTGCGCGAGCTGGCCGCGCACCTGGTGGACGACGACGCCGACGGGCCCCGGTAGGTCGCGTCCCGACCCGGGCGGCGGCACCGTCGCGGGGTGAGCGCGCCGGGCACCCCCGGGACGACCTGCGGGTGCCGCACGGGCGCGGACCCGGCCGCGAGCGGCTGGAGCGCGAGGGCGCGCGCTAGTCGCGGATCGCCGCGTTGGCCGCGTCCTGGGCCTGCTTCATCCCCTCGGCCACCGGCACCCGCCCGGCGAAGACCTCCTGCAGGATCGGCTGCGCGGCCTGCTGGCCCGTCTGCGCCTTCGGGCCGCTGGGCGCGCCGATCGTGGGCCCGGCCGCGGCGTCGAGGAACGGCTGCACGTCCACGCCCTCCCCGGCCCAGAAGTCCAGGTAGGAGCGCTGCGCGGCGGTCACCGCGGGGAACGCCGCGCCGGTGGCGCCCAGCGGGGCGGCGCCCCGCTCGCTGCCCAGCCAGCGCAGCACCTCCACCGCCGCGTCGCGCCGCGGGCTCTTCGCGTTGGCCACCGCGACGATGCCGTTGGTGACGAGCACCCGACCGGCCGGGCCGGAGGGGGCGGGCACCACGCGCCAGCCGAACTGCGCGGCGTCGGCGACGTTCTTGAGGTTGTAGGTGCCGGACTGGAACAGCGCCATCTGCCCCTGGGTGAACCGGTCGCGGCTGAAGTCGCCGTTGTCGTTGGTGTCGGCGGCGGAGGGGGCGACCTTCTCGCGGTTCACCATGTCGACGAGGTACTGGAACGCCTCGACCGACCGGGGGTCGTCGCCGAAGACGTACGTGTCGTCCTCGGCCTGCCAGCGCCCGCCGTTGGAGCCGACGAAGTCGTAGTAGATCGCCTGCAGGTCCAGGGCGGCGTTGTAGCCGTACTGCGGGCGCTCGCCGTCGGTGCGGGTCAGCGCGCGGGCCGCGGGCAGCAGCGTGTCGCCGGCCCCGGTGGGGTTCCACACCAGGTCCGAGGGGTCCACGCCGGCGGCGCCGGTGAGGTCGGTGTTGACGAACAGCCCGATCGCGTCGGAGAGCTGGGGCACCCCCCACAGCCGGCCGTCGCGGGTGAACTGCTCCACCACGGAGGCCTGCCAGCCCGCCGGCCCCTCGGGGATCGCCTCGCCGACGTCGACGAACGTGCCGGCGTCGACGTACACGCCGAAGTTGGAGCTGTTCACCCACAGCACGTCCGGCAGGGTGCCGCCGGCGACGTCGGCGGGCAGCTTGTCCCAGTAGCTCGCCCACGGCACCAGCTCGACGTCCACGCGCGTGCCGGGGTTGGCCTCCTGGAACGCGTCCAGGCTCTGCCGGTAGGCGGGCTGGACGGTGTCGTCCCAGATCCGCACGGTCACGGCGTCGGCGTCCTCGCCCCCGCCGCCGGAGGAGCCGTCGTCGGCGATGGAGCAGCCGCTCAGGCCCAGGCCGGCGGAGGCCAGGCCGCCCAGCAGCAGGCGGCGTCGGGTCGGTGCGGTCACGGTGCCTCCCGGGGGTGGTGCCTCACCGGAAACCGGTGAGGGAGATGGACTCGGTGACGCGGCGCTGCACCAGCAGGAACAGCACCACGAGCGGGGCGGTGGCCAGGGCCGTGGCGGCGGTGACGAGGGTCCAGTTGCCGTTGTACTGGCTCTGCAGGTTCGCCGTCGCCACGGTGAGGGTCTGCCAGGTCGGGCCGGTGGTGATGATGAGCGGCCACAGGAAGGCGTTCCACTGGCTGACCACCGTGATGACCGTCAGCGTCGCCAGCACCGGGCGCGACAGCGGCACCACGACGTGCCGCAGGATGCGCAGGGTGCCGCAGCCGTCCAGGCGCGCGGCGTCCTCCAGCTCCTGCGGCACGGAGCGGAAGTGCTCGCGCAGCAGGTACACCGCGAACGGCGAGCCGAACAGCGTCGGCAGCACGATCCCGGCGAACGTGTTGCGCAGCCCCGCCTGGGCGAACATCACGTACAGCGGCACGATCGTGACGACCTGCGGGACCATCATCGTCGCCAGGTATCCCCCGAACAGCACCCGCTTGCCGGGGAACTCCAGGCGCGCGAACGCGTACGCGGCCAGCACCGAGCACACGAGCTGCCCGGCCAGCACGACGAGCACCACCTGCACGGTGACGACGAGCGCGGGCAGCAGCGTGTACTGCCCGCCCAGCACGGCGGCGTAGTTCTCCCCCGTCCACGGCGACGGCCACGTCAGGGTGCCGCGGCGGGCGAGCTGCAGGGGTTCCTTCAGCGAGGTCAGCAGGCTCAGCAGGTACGGGGCGACGGTGAGCAGCGCACCGGCGAGCAGGACCGCGTAGGTCAGCAGGTCCCCCGTCCGCCGGCGCGCGGCGGTGCGGGTCGCGGGGCCGCTCACGCCGACAGCTCGTAGGTGCTGCGGCGCCCGAACCACCAGCGCTGGGCGAGGGTGAGGACGACGAGGACGACGGTGAGCAGGACCGACAGGGCCGCGGCGCGGCCCATCCGCAGGTCGGTGAACGCGGTGTCGTAGATCTCGTAGGCCAGCACGCGGGTGGCGTCGCCGGGCCCGCCGCCGGTCATGGCGTAGACGGTGTCGAACACCTGGAAGCTGGAGATGACGCCGGTGGCGAGCACGAACGAGGTGGTCGGCCGCAGCAGCGGCAGGGTGATGCTCCACAGCACCCGCCACGGCCCGGCGCCGTCGACGCGCGCGGCGTCGGAGAGCTGGTCGGGGATGCCGCTGATGCCGGCGAGGAAGAACAGCGCCACGTAGCCCACGTTCGTCCACACCGTCACGAACGCCACCGCCAGCAGCGCCAGCGCGTGGCTGGACAGCCACTCCACGCGGGTGCCCAGCAGCGCGTTCAGCGCCCCGGTGGAGGGGTCCAGGACCCAGCGCCACACCAGGCCCACGACCAGGGGCGCGGAGACCCACGGCACGACGTACAGGGTGCGCAGGGCGCCGCTGCCGGGCAGGCGCCGGGCCAGCAGCACCGCCAGCAGCAGCCCCAGCACGGTCTGCACGGGGATGACCAGGACGGTGAACAGGACCGTCACCGCGAAGGAGTGCCGGGTGCCGGCGTCGGTGAGGACGGTGGCGTAGTTCTCCAGGCCGACCCAGCGCGGCGGGCTGACGAGGTCCCAGCGCTGCAGGCTCAGCCACAGCGCCACCCCCACCGGCACGAGCAGGAACACCGCGGTGCCCAGCAGGCTGGGCGCGAGCAGCGCCAGGGCTGTGCCCGTGCTGCGTCCCCGACGTGGCGCCACCAGCACCCCTCCCCCACGACCGGCCTTCCCGGACGCAGGGAGCCTCGCAGCGCGCGCCCGGGCGCGCGAGGGGGAACGGTTCTCAGGCGGCGCGGTGGCCGCGGGCGCGGCGGGCGCGGTGCTGGTCCAGGTCCACCACCTGCGCGTGCGCGGCGCGCTCGGCGCGCGCGGCGGCCACGACCAGGCGCGAGGCCTCGCCGAAGCCGGCCCCGCGCGGGGCGACCAGCAGGTGCGCGTCCTCCCGGCCCGCGCGCGCGGCCCGCCCGCCGAGCGCGGCGGCCACGACCACCCCGATGCCGCCGACCGACCCGGCGACCGCCAGAACCCCCACCAGAACGTCCACGACGACCCCTCCCGGAGAACCCGGCCGGCTGCCCCGGCCCGTGCTCCCAGGGTGCGCCCGGCGGGGTGCGCGGCGGATCGGCCCGCGGGGTGAACCGCCCCGTCCTCCCCCGGGTGGACGCCGGGGCACCGCGCGGGACCAGCCGTCAACAAGTGTTGACACCGAGCAGGTCGTCAACACATGATGACGCATGGCCGAACCCGACACCCTCGTCACCGCCGGCACCGACCCCGACCCCGCCGTCGGGCTGCGCGCCGTCGCGGCGCTGCGCCGGCTCGCCGAGCAGCTCGAGCGCCTGCAGGTGCGGCGCGCCCGCGAGCTCGGCTGGTCCTGGGCCGACATCGCCGGCGCGCTGGGGGTGTCCAAGCAGGCCGTGCACCGCAAGCACTCCGCGAACCGCTGACCCGCTCCAGGAGGACGACGTGCTCGAACGCTTCACCACCCGTGCCCGGCAGGCGGTCGTCGACGCCCAGCAGGTCGCCCGCGACCTCGGGCACCACGAGGTCGGCGACGACCACCTGCTGCTGGCCCTGCTCCAGGGCGACGGCGTGGCGGCCCGCGTGCTGCGCGACGCCGGCGCCGACCCCGCCCGGCTGCGCGAGCAGGTCGCCCGCCACCGCGGCCCGGAGGAGGACGCCGAGGCGCTGCGCGCCCTCGGCATCGACCTCGACGCCGTGCGCCGGCGCGCGGAGGGGGCCTTCGGCCCCGGCGCGCTGGACCGGCCGGCCGGGCGCCGCCGCGGCCTGCTGGGCAGGCTGACCGGCGGCAGCCACCTGCCCTTCACCCGGCCGGCGAGGAGAGCCCTGGAGGAGTCCCTGCGCGCTGCGCTGGACCTGGGCCACCACCGCATCGGCACCGAGCACCTGCTGCTCGGGCTGCTGCGCGCGCCGGGGGGCCGCACCCCGGACGCCCTGGCGGCCACCGGCGTCGACCTCGACGCCGCGAGCGCCCGCGCCGCCGTCGTGGAGGCCCTGCGCCGCACCGCCTGAACGGCCACCGCCCCCGCACCGCCCCCGCCTTCCCGCCCCCCCCCGCGCACCGGGCGTGTGGGGGGGGGGCGCGGGGTGGTCGGGCGGGGGGGGGGGGGGGGGGGGGGGGGGGGGGGGGGGG
>NZ_JBJLSG010000052.1:0-30138 GCF_050871925.1 Kineococcus gurbantunggutensis | reverse complement strand
CGTCGACTGGGACCTGGCCGCACCCGCCGCACCGCTGCGCGACCTGGCGTTCCTGGCGCTGACGTGGGTCCCGCTGAGCGCCCACGACGTCGCCGCCGCCGACGGATTCCCCACCGGCACCGACCGCCGGCGCCGCCTGCGCCTGCTGCTGGAGGCCTACGGCTGGCACGGCAGCACGCACGAGGTGCTCCACGCCGTGCGTCAGCGCGCCGCGCAGCACGCCGCGGGGCTGCGGCAGGCGGCCGCCGACGGGTACGGCCCCGCGGTGGACCTGGTCGCCGAGGGGGTCGCCGAGGACTTCGAGCGCGCCGTGCGCACCCTGGACGCCGAGATGCCCTGGCTGCTGCAGGCGGAGCGCGAGCCGCGGTAGGCGGGGTGTGCTCACCCGTTCCCTTCCGAACGACCACTGGGCGATTCATGCCGTGGTGTTCGCCCTGGGGAACTCGCCGATCAGGCCTGACCTTGCCGCCCCGAGGGGCCACCGGCCATGCTGCACCCGCGCCCGCACCGTCGTCTCCTCAGCCACCTGCGCAGCACCTCGCCGCCGACCTGCGAGCACCGCGGGCTTCACGGCCACGGCGCACGGTGTGGGATCGGCAGATCACCGAAGCGCCCACCCGCTTGATGCGCGCACGGTCCAGGGGCAGTCTTCAGACGAGGGCTCCTCCACTCAGCACCCTCGTCGGCACCGGCACCGGCAGCTCGGTCGCGGCAGCACCGGCCTCTTCCCCAGGAGCAGCACGTGAGGACCTTCACCACCTGCACCCGGCGCGGTTACGAGCGCCTCAGCGACCTGGCAGCGCGCAGCGAGGCAGCACTGACCTTCACCGCCGGGACAGCCACGATCGAGACCATCGCCGATCTGCCCTTCACCATCACCTCGGCGCTGGTCACCACCGGCCTGCCGGCCGGCACCGCCCCCGGCACGGTGATCAGGATCCGTCAGAGCGGTCGGGCCGGTCAGCTGCAACCGAGCAACGGGCCCAGGCTGCTCGTGCGGGGCAGGAACTACGCGGCAGCGCTGATGCGCTTCCACCTGCAGCCCGGCGACGACACCGGTCAGTGGGTCATCGTCGGCGATGGCCTGTGGCAGGACCAGGGCGCCGGTGAGTTGAGGCTGGACGCGGCCGACTCCGCCCTGCCCGCGATGAGCACCCTCAGCGCCCTGGGCGAAGCCTGGCGGGCGTGAGCACCCCCGGCCGAGCACCACCCGGCTCGGCCCGCTCCCACAGCCTCGCCGCCACGGACCTGCTGGAGCTGCTGGAGCTGCGCGCAGCGCGCTCGCTGCCGCCGCGCGCGCACCGGGAGAGCGGGTGCAGCAGCAGCGTGCCGGCTCCTCGTGAGCGCACCGGCTCCTCGTGAGATCGTGGGCCGTGGTCAGCGACAGCCGCGAGCACGACACCTTCGGGCCCTGGATCGAGCAGGTCCACACCCCCCACGACGTGCCGCGCCTGTACCGCGATCACCCGCTGGACCTGAACAGCGCCCGGCTGGTGCTGAAGGTGCCCCGCAACATCCCCCGGCGCGAGGCGCTGGCCGAGACGGACCTGTACGAGCACCTGCTGGTGGTGCACCCGCAACGGCTGAGCGTGCTCAGCCGCCACCACAGCACCCACGAGGCACCTGCGGGCGGGCCCGGCGGGTACCGCACCCGGCACGTGGATCTGGACGACGTCGTCGCCGTGCACGACGAGGTGGACCTGCTCGATGCCCACCTGCACGTGCACACCCGCGACGGTGGCGTCCTCTCGCTGAGCTACAACGGTTCGGCGCGAGGACACGTGCAACGCCTCATCGACGAGCTGCGCCGCGGCAGCACCGGCACCACCGGCGCTGCAGGGAGCACCCGCGCTCCCTGTGGTGCCGGTGCCGACGTGGACACGGTCATGGACACGGTCATGGACACGGTCGTGGACACGGGCGTGGACACGGGCGGGCTGGCGATGCCCTCCCTGGGCGCCGACGACCTGCGCGACGTCGCGGTCGTGGCGGACTACCTGCACGTGGCCCGCCGGCGCCCGGACCTGCTCCCGCTGGCCTGGCACGCCCGGCAGGTGCTGCGCCCGCGCTGCACCAGCCCGGCCGGGGCGTGGCGCCGGCTGAGCCACCTGCGCTCACCGATGACGCTGCAAGCGGCGCTGCTGGCCCGCGACGGCACGCACCTGGAGGTGTTCACACGCCGCCGGCAGCTGGTGCGCGGGCAGCGACCGGTGCACTGCAGCTCCCGGCTGGTCCTGGCCCTGCGCACCCTGGAGCGGGTGACAGCGCGCCCGAACAGCCGCTACCGGGGCGCCACCGACATCACGCTGCACGCCGGGCAGGCGCGCTTGCACCTGAGCGTGCCCACCGGCTCCCTGGCCGAGAGCGTCCTGCGGCTCAGCGCCACCTGGCCATCGAGCTGAGCCCCGTCCACCCACCTCAGGCCCGGCCCGCCGGTGGGCCACCAGCACCGATCACGCCCCACCCCCGGGCTCGCGAGGCCCCCGTGCGATCGGGTGAGGCGCCAGCCACTCGATCGCGCAGCAAGGACCATGCGCTCAGCGCTCGGTGGGCCCGCTGCTCCAGCACGGCGCCGGCGCTGCGGCGCGCGTAGCACACTGGGGCCGGTGGGCACCGTCATCCTGACCGGCACGAGCAGCGACGGGGCGCGCTGGACGCTGTGCAGCGAGGACACCGCGCCGGTACCGGGGGTGCTGCTGCGGGTGTACACCGCCGCGGGCGTGCACTGCTGGAGCACCGGGACAACCTCCACCCCGCCACCGCACGCTCAGCTCATCGAGGGTGCCGCGTTCACCGGCGAGCAGGACGAGCCGTCCACCTGGCTGATGAAGCTGCACCCCGACGTGCGCGCGGTGCTGGTGCGCTTCAGCGACGGCACCGAGCAGGACCTGCGCGTGGTGGACGACCCGCACCAGCGCGGTGTGCGCTGGGCGGTGCTGGCCCACCCGCTCCACCTGCACGTGCACCGCATCCAGTTGCGCGATGCCGCCGGCGCGGGGCTGCCCGACGTGCTTCCGCAGCGGACGATCAGAGCGCGTCGTCGGCCGCACCCGCACTCGCACCCGCGGCAGGTCCGTACATCGATGGCGTACACGCGCGGAGGTGACCACGGCGCGCACGCACTCCCACGGCGTGCTGCACTCGTTGACCGCGCTCAGTAGGTACCTTCGATCTTCGCCTGCGCGACCAGCTCGTCGTAGCGGTCAGCGCCCTCATCGACCGCCTGCGGTGCCAGCACGGCGCTGGACCACGGGATCTCGCACGGAGCGCTGTGCTGCGGTTCGGGGCACAGGGCCCTGATCAAGCGTTCGTGCACCTGCCACGCCTGTTCCTGCGTGGCCCACAGGCCGATCCGGATCTCGTAGGTGCCCTTGCCGTTGGCCGGGTTGATGGGAGCCATGCCCAGACGGTAGCCAGTCGACCTCTTCCGCTGCCCTCTCTCCCGCTGCCCCTGTGCAGGTCGTGCAACCTGACGCTCACCGCGCAGTGCGCGAGCGGTCAGGTGCTCACCTCAAGCAGGTCTGTGCTCGCAGGCTCGCGCGCACCTCGGTTCACCGCGCGCCCAACGCGCGATCACGGATGTCGGCGGCATCGCCGTCATCACGATCTGCAGGTGTTCTCCGTTGGCCGATCCGGCCAACCCTGCTGACGGCGGCTAGCCTGCCGGTGGCTCGGTGCAGCCTGCCGCTCGCGCCCCCCCGGGGTCTGGTGAATGCACCGCTGGGTCCAGCCTCCCGCGGCTTCCCGGACGCGGCAGCAGCCGGCAACGCGAGCACCCGGCACAGCACCTGCCGCCCAGGAAGGCGCACCATGACCCCCTCGACGACCCCGCCCTCGACCCCTCTCGCCCGCGCCAAAGACCTGGCCAAGCTGCTGCGCAGCGACCTGGCCGCCGCCGGCATCGAGGTGCCCCACTGCCTGGCGCTGGAGCTCATCGCCCACCAGCACGGCGCGAAGGACTGGAACACCCTCGCCGCCACGACCGGCGCGCGCACCACGGCCGCGCCCGTGCAGGCGCCCGTGCAGGCGCCGGCGTTCGCCCCCGGCGTCCCGGTGCTGCGGGTGGTGTCAGCGCAGGTGGCGCTGGGCTTCTACCGCGACTACCTCGGCTTCACCCTGGACTGGGAGCACCGCTACGCCCCGGGCTTCCCGCTGTACGTGCAGGTCTCACGCGGGCAGACGGTGCTGCACCTATCCGAGCACCACGGCGACGGCAGTCCCCACGGCGTGGTGTGGATCGCGGTGGGCGACGTCCACGCCCTGCACACCGAGCTGCGCTCGCGCCAGACAGCTCCCCTGCGGCCAGGCGTGGACATGCACTCCCCCGGCGGGCCGACGCTGGAGGTCATCGACCCCTGCGGCAACGTCCTGCGCTTCTGCCAGCCCGAGAAGGCCTGAGCACCAGACGGCGCGCGGAGGAGCAGGGCCGGTGCCCGCCGTCGGCGCGCTGCGGGCGAGGTCACGGTCATCCCGCTCTCCGGTCGGGATCACCGCTGTCGGCCACACCTAACGATGCTGAGCGTTCAGGCGTCAGGAGGTGCCGATGTCCTCAGGAGCCGGGAACGTGCTGGCGCCGTCCTCGACCTCCAGCGGCGCCAGCTCCAGGTAACTGAGCCGGTCTTCATCCACGAAAAGCATCAACAGTGCCCCGGCCGCCTCAGCCTCCAGCACGAGGCGGCCACCACCGGTGAGCGGGATACGCCCGGCGGCGTCGGTCAGCTCGATCGAGGGGCAGGTGCCGCACCCGCACGTGCGACCGGCCCGGGTCCGGGGCACCTGGGCTAGCCACCGGGCGCGATCTGCAGTGGTGACGGGGCGCTGCGCGTCGCTGCTGGTGCCCCGCTGCAGCACCGCTATCAGCGCTTGCTGCTCGTTTGGCGTCAGTGCCCGGGCTTCGTGCTCGAGGGAGGTGGCCACGGGTGCCATCATCGCGCGCCGCTCGCCCGTCGCGCCGTCGGTGCGCCCTGAGCTGCCAGCACGATGACCGTGACTTCATGGCGGCTGACAGTTGACGGGGAGGACTGGCTGGTCAAGCAGCGGCCCGGCACACCCGGCTGCTACGACTTCGACTGGCTCTCCAGCCCCAACCCCGGCTACGGCTTCGGCTCGCAGACCTCCGTCAGGTCGCCCATCGGCGAGGAGGAGATTAGGCAGGCTATCGCCGACTTCCTCGCCGGCATCAATCCCGAGACGGGCTACCTCGACTGAGGCCTCGGCTCCAGCGCGCGCCGCGCACACGTGCTCGGTCATGGCTGCGGGCTCAGTAGGCGCTCTGGAGACGTCGGCTGTGCTTGGCTCACCTCGGCGCGGACTCAGCGCACCCGCTCCCCAACTCCCCCACTCGATGGACCACCTCACCCGTCCGCATGCACGCCCAGACCACATCGAGGTCCGGGTAGAGGGCCCGGTCCCGGTCGGGGTTTCGGTCGGGGTTTCGGTCGAGGTCTAGATCGGGGTGCCGGTTCAGGTCTCGGTCCAGGTGCCGGGCCCGCCCCCGATCGGGCTCGTGCAGGCGCGGGGTGAGGGGGTGGGTTCCCGGGTGCAGCGGGCACGGCGGCCACGGCCTCATGCCCAGCAGACGGCCCTCGACGACGGCGTCGTGCAAGGCGTCGGCGGCGGCGAGCACCACCTGCGCGGTCACCGGCTCCCCCGGTGCGCCGGTGAGGACACCCGTGCCGGAGCTGTCTGGAGTCCAGACCACCGCGACCGCCGCCGAGTGGGGGTCGTAGGGAGATGGCGCCCAGTCCTCCTGCACCCGGTAGCCGATCCCGCTACTGTCCCAGTCACGGAGGACGGGACCGAGCACGGCGGCTGTCTCAGGTCGCACCCGACCATGGTGGTCCACCATAGCCGGGACCGCAGCGGTGGCCGCCACGGTGGCCGCCACGGTGGCCGCTGCGAGTGGGGTGCAGCTAGCTCACCCACCCCCCGAGCCCGGCGCAGGCGCGGCATCCGAGCGGGGTGTCCAGCGCAGCGGGTAGTCCTCCTCCCGGCTGCACCACAGCACCGGCTGCCCCACCTGCTGCACGACATCGGTCAGCCAGTACGTCTGCCCCGGGCTCCACCCCGCCAGCAGCGTGCGCGCCGCACCGGGCCGGACCCCCTCGACGTCCGCGCCCACCAGCGCCCTGGTCACCTCCCAACCCAGCGCTGTCTGCAACAGGCGCCCCGAGAGCGCCAGGTAGCCGCGCACGCTCAGGTGCACCCCGTCCCAGTTGCTCGCCACCGACGCCCAGTCCGGCAGCACCCACGCCCCGTCCCAGCCGGTGGCGCGCCACCAGTTCTGGCGCCGGGAGAACGTCACCGAGCGCGGGTGGGCCGCCACCAGCTCGCACCACGCCTGCGCGTCGTGCACCTCGTACACGCGCACCCCCTGGCGCAGCCGCACGGCGCGGGCGTGGACCTCCTCGATGCCCGGCTCGTCCTCGAGCAGCGTCATCCCCACCGGCAGCACCTGCCGGCGGCTGTCGAGCTTACCGACCTCAAAGGAGTCACCAGCAGCGCAGTCACCCGCGCAGGAACCACCCGCGCAGGAGCCGGCACCAGCGCCGGCAGCGGGACCGCCTGTCCCTGCCGTGGCCGGCAGCACCGGCGTGCTCAGCAGCAGCTCGGGCAGCCGCGGTGGGCTGGACCACCACGTGCCGCTCCAGTTGGCACCCGCATCGCGCGGGCGTTCCAGGCGGCAGCGCTCCTCCTCGGCGGCTGCTTCCTCGCGCCAGCGCCCCAGCGCCGCCGACGCCACCGACTGCGAGGACGCCGCCCCCTCAGCGCCGGGGACGATGAGCTGGTAGCGATCGCGCCCCTCGCACAGCCACGACAGGTGCTGCTGGGCGCTCAGGTCCACCGGCTGCGACCAGCACGCCGCCGCGGCGCTGGTGGCCACCGCCCGCGCCAACGGGCGCAGCTGCCGGGCCACGCCCGCATCGGCCAGGGCCTGGTCCTCGGTGTCCGGCTCCTGCCAGTACCGCGCCGAGCACACCGCGTCCGCCAGCGCCGTCAGCAGCTGGCGCGGGTCCTCGCGCGCGGCCAGCGCGCCCAGGTCCATCGCGGCCACCGCCTGCCCCAGCCGCTGCCGCAACCGCTGCAGCAAGGACTCGCTCAGCGGCGCGAGGTCGTCCTGGCCCCACGCCGGCCACGTCCACGGCTCCGCACCACCGGCCCGGGTGGCCTCGTGCACCAATGCCGACAGCAACCGCCGCCCGCGCGGGCCGACGAGCAACGCCTGCGCCAGCTCCTCGGTGCTCACGACCTCGAGCGTGCCAGGACGGCACCACCAAAGGCACCTGCATTGCCTCGCGGCACCTCGTCCACGGCGGTGGGACGTGCTGCCCGATCACCTGACACGTCCGTCACCTGGTCCTGCAGCAGATCGACCCACTCGATCGCAGCGCCACGACTGCTGCGATCGGGACGCGCGAACTCCCTGAGGTGCGTGCTCGTGAAGCCACCCGGTGGGTGCTCGAGCGAGATGGAGCGAGCACGCCGTCACGCACGGGCGTCCTGGGGCACCCTGAGGGTGTGACAGGAAGCGCCAGCACCGCGCGCGATCCGCGGCCGCGACGGCGCAGCGTGCTGCTGACCGGGCTGGCCGGGCTGGTTGCAGCGCTGCCGCCCCTGGCGTCGTGCACCGGCGAGTCAGGAGCTGGCGACCCCGACGGCGCGCACCGCGACGGCGCGCGCCCCAGCACAGCAGGCGCGGGGCCGGCACCCGACGTTCGCGGCTGGACCTCGCTGCCGGCGCCGCCCTGGCTGCAGCAGCCCGTGCTGCGCGTCGGGCAGGCCGCGGTGTGGACGGGCAGTCAGGTACTGGTCTGGGGCGGGTCCTCCCCCGTCGCCGACGGGTGCGCGGTGGCCCTGACCGCCGACGGTGCCGCCTGGACCCCCAGCACCCGCGGCGGCGAGGACAGCGAAGACGGCCAGGACGGCGAGGGTTCGTGGACGGCGCTGCCACCGGCACCGCTCGCAGCCCGCAGCGCCGCGCAGCTGTGGTGGACCGGCACCAGCGCGGTCCTCATCGGCGGGCACGACCCCTGGGCGGCGTGCGAGAACCGCCCCGCGGGGTTCCTGGACGCCGCGCTCTACACACCCGCCGACCCCGCCGCCGACCCCGCCGCCGACCCCGCCGCCGGCAACGGTGCGGGCGCAGGCACCTGGCAGCGCCTGCCGGACCTGCCCTGGCCGGCTGGGACGAGCGTGGCGGCCAGCGCCTGGATCGGCGATGAGGATGCTCCCGACGACGACGCCCCCGGCAGCGCTCCCGGAAGCGCTGCCGGCAGCACGCCCGCTGGTGGTTCCACCGGTGGTTCCGGCAGTGGTTCCGGCAGTGGTTCCGGCAGTGGTTCCGGCAGTGGTTCCGGCAGTGGTTCCGGCAGTGGTTCCGGCAGTGGTTCCGGCAGTGGTTCCGGCAGTGGTTCCGGCAGTGGTTCCGGCAGTGGGCACCCAACCCCCGGGCGCGTGCTGGCGTGGTCACCGGGCACCGGCGCGTGGAGCCTGCGCCCGGGCGAGGCGGCGTGGACCCAGCTGCCGGCCCCACCGCTGAGCGCACCGGCATCCTCGGTATCCCCGGCGCAGTCCTCGTGGGGATCGGTGCGCAGCTGGTGGACGGGCACGCAGTGGCTGCTCATGGGCACCGCGGGCTTCACCGGCCCTGCGGGACCAGCGGGCCCTGACGGCTCCGGGCGGCCGGTGCCGCTGGGCCTGGCCTTCGACCCGGCCCGCTCTACCTGGCGCAGCATCGACCCCGGCCCGCTGAGCGCTGCGGGCGTGGGGGCGATCTGGTCGGGCACCCACCTGCTGGCCTTCGACCCCACGGCGGGGCTGAGCAGCTACGAACCGGGCACCGATCGCTGGACCCGCGCCCAGCCCGGCCCCCTGGACGAGATCGGGACCACCTCCTCCGACGGCGGGCCGGCACTGGCCTGGACGGGCACGCACCTGCTGGTGTGGGGCGGCGCGCGCCGGGCGCGCGATACCTCCATGTGCATCGACGGTAACGGCCCGGAGGACCCCGCGTTCGAGTACGGCGGGGTCTGCAACCCCGCCCCCGGCCCGCTGGGCGCGGCCTACCACCCGGCCACCGGCTCCTGGCGCTTGATCCCCGACGGCCCCTGGCAGCGGCGAGCGCGCACCAGCGCGGTGTGGACCGGCACCAGCGTGTTCTTCGCCGGCGGGGTGGACCTGGAGCAGCGCCGCGCCGGCGCCGCGGCGGGCACGGACCACCCCGACAGCGCGTTCGCGACCTTCACCCCCAGCGCCGTCCCGGGCGCAGCGGGCACCGGCTGAACCAACACCAGATGATCCAGCACCGGCTGAGCGGGCACCGGGCGCAGCGGGCACCGGGTGATCCACTGAGCCCTAGAGCACCGCGTGCACAGGCAAGACGCCGTCCGCGCCGGTGCGCGCTCACCGACCACCCTGCGGCACAGCACCGGGCACGGCGAGCGCCGGCGCAGCACCGGTGACGGCAGCGCGCGCGTGCGGCACCCTGGGGCGGGTGAGCAGCGGCATCCCCCTCTCCTTCGAGCAGGAGCTGGGAGTCCTGGCCCACGGCCCGCGCGTGCTCAGCGCCGCACCGGGCATCGGCATCGGCCTGCGCTGCGTCTTCGCCCACACCGACGGGCTGATGCTCTGCGTGCAGGTCAAGGCCACCGGCCAGACCGCCCGCGACGCCTACCAATCCGGTCCCCACCTGGGCAGCGGCCGCAGCGCCCACCCGCCCCGTCCCGCGCTGCCCCCCAGCGAGGTGCGCCTGCAGGTGCCCGCCAGCGCCGGCGGGAGCATCCCGGACGCGCAGCCCTGGCCGTGGCTGGAACACCACGTCAACCACACCACCTACGGCACCCCCGGCGCCTCGCCGGACCACCCGGACCACCCGGACCGCCCGGGCACAGCGCTCTACGTGCAGGAGCTGAACCTGTGGTGGCCGGTCCTGCCCGCCGACGCGCGCCTGCCCCTGCACGCCGGCTGGCCCGAGATCGGCGCCCCGATGAGCACCACCGTGCTGGCCCTGCACCACCTGGACCGGCTGGCCCAGGAAGTGATCAAGCTGCGATGACGAACCCCCACCCCCAGCCCTTCGACCCCGGGCAGCGGCCGGGGAAGCCGTGGAGGCCGTGGCAGGTGCAGGACTCCCAGGCCACCTGGTCCAGCCTGGGCGCCATCGCGCACGGGCCGGTGCTGCTGGCCCGAGCGCCCGGCATCGCCATCGGGCTGCGCTGCCTGCTCGCCCACCCCGACCGCCTCAGCGCCTGGCTGGTGGCCAGCGCCGAGGCCGCTTCCACCCCGCAGGACCTGCGTACGCGCAGCGCGGGCGAGGCCACCGCGCAGGAGGACCTGCGGGAGCACTGGCCGGAGCCGCCGGGCAACCCCGTGGTGCACGCCAGCGTGGACCGCGTGCCCCAGCGCCTCTTCCTGGGCGAGCGCAACGACGCCCGCGGCGGCGACGGCGTGCGGCGCATCTCGTGCGTGGCGCGCATCTTCGGGCTGCCCACCGACGACCGGCTGGGCTTGCGGGTCTCCTGGGGGCCGGCACTGCCCCCGACGTCCACGACGCTGGACCTGCCCGGCCTGCGCGAGATCGCCGCCGGCGCGATCCGCTTCGTCGACGGCGACACCGACGTGGCCATCAGGGGCGAGGACGAGGGCGAGGGCGATGAGCCGGGGGCGTCACCGCGCTGACGACGCGGCAGCAGCACCGCGCGGCTGCACCACCCGCCAGGCGCACGGCCACGGCCACAGCCACGGCCACGGCCACGGCCACGGCCACGGCCACGGCCATGGCTCCAGCGAGCCGGCAGGCGCGATCGGTGCTCAGCACCGCCCGGTCAGCACCCCCCGATCAGCACCGCCCGATCAGCACCGCCCGATCAGCACCGCCCGATCAGCACCAGCGCCTGCTGCCCGTCAGCGCTGACCCACCGCCCACCGCTCCACAGCAGATCACCTCCCGGCATCGGCGCCCGGCTGGTGGGCGCCTGGCTGGTGAACGCCGCGCGCACCACCTGCCACTGCTGCACCGCGTCCATCCCCTCGAGGTGGTCCAGCTGCCGGCCGCCGTACCAGTACAAGACCAGCGCAGCCCCGGCGGCGATCAACGCGTCCGCCTGCGCGCGCTTGAGACGGGTGGAACGGCGTTCACAGGGGTCTGCTGCGCGATCCGGTGACACCACCTTGACCTCAGCCGACCTATCGCCGGGTCGCACAGCAGAGCCGCTGCTCCCCTCTGGGCGGTTCAAACCTGCTGAGCGCAAGCGGGCCGTGGCGACCGCCCACCTTCAGCCACGATCACCCGGCCACGGCGACCCGGCGCACCGGTCAATTGCCAGGTCGTTCCCAGCGCCGTCACAGCTGGGGCCGACACGTTGATCACCATGTGTGCACCGCTGCCGCAGGACCACTGGCGCACCACGGCGCGGGCACGCACCGGCCACCACGAGCACCAGCGGCACCGTGAACACCAGGAGCACCGAGAGCAGCACGGCGCCGGGGCCGGCAGCGTGAAGCCCGCACCGGCAGCAGCCAAGCCGTGATGGACCCCAACGGACCCACCGGACCCACCGGACCCACCGGATCGCCCGCCGATCCCACCGCTGTCCCCGCCGCCAGCGCCGATCCCACCGCTGCCCCCGCCGCCAGCGCCGATCCCACCGCTGCCCCCGCCACCGGCGCTGGCGCGCCGGGCCACCACGCGCCCGGGCAGCACCCGCACCCCGACCCGCCACACCCCGACCCACCGCACTCCGACCCGGCGCACTCCGACCCGGCGCGCCCCGGACCTGCGCCCTCTGCGGCTGCGCGCGCGCTGGCGCACCTGCCGGCGCACCTGCCGGCACAGCTGCGCGACCGGGTGCGCCGGCGCGCACAGGCGCTGTCCCTGCACGCGCGCCTGCTGCTGATCGTCACCGCCCTGCTGCTGATCGCCGAGGTCCTCTTCTGCCTGGCCTGCACCGCGCTGCTGCGCGCGAACCTGCGCGCGCAGGTCGACCACGAGCTGCGCACCCAGGGCGTGGCCGCCATCGAGACCGCCCTGGGCCGCCTGCAGCGCGGGCAGGGGGAGTCCTTGCTGCTCAGCGACTACTTCATCCAGTTCAGCGACACCTCCGGCACCGTGCTGCAGGTCGCCTGCGCGCGCACCAGCACCGGCGCCTGCCGCGCGGCCCCGCGCCTGCCGGTGCTGGACGCCGCGCTGATCGAGCAGCACCAGCAGCAGGCCTCCAGCGAGATCGCGGCCGGTCCCGGTGACGCACCCGGGCAGGGGGCCGGTGCGGTACCGGTGGGTGAGCCGGTCACCGTGCCCGACACCGCCGGCGGGGAGCAGTGGCGGGTGATCTACCTGCCCGCTACCACCGCAGCACCCACCGGCGCGTCCACCGGCGCGCCCGTGCACGTGGCCGTGGCCCTGCCCCTGGCCGGGACCAGCACCACGGTGGCCACCTTCCTGACCGGCGCGGTGCTGATCGGGGCGCTGGTGCTGCTGGCCGGCGCCGGGGCCGGCGCGCTGGTCACCGCCCGCGCGCTGCGCCCGCTGGGGCGCATCGAGCGCACCGCCAGCGCCATCGCCGCCTCCGCGCTGGCCACCGGGGACCTCAGGCGCCGGGTGCCCGGAGCGGGCAGCGGCACCGAGGTCGCGCGCCTGGCCGCGGCGCTGAACACCATGCTGGCCCGGATCGAGCAGCTGGTGCTGGCCCTGCAGCGCTCGCAGGAGCAGATGCGCCGCTTCATCGCCGACGCCTCGCACGAGCTGCGCACCCCGCTGGCCGCGATCCGCGGCTACTCCGAGCTGTACCGCCAGGGCGCGGTGCGCGAGGACGAGCAGGTCGCGCACGTGATGGGCCGCATCGAGAGCGAGGCGATCCGCCTGGGCACCTTGGTGCAGGACCTGCTGGCCCTGGCCCGCCTGGACCAGGCCCAAGCCCACCAGGCGCAGGTACAGGCCCAGGTACAGGAGAACGGCCAGCAGAACGCGCAGCACCCCGACCAGCTGAACGCGCAGCAGAACAGCCGGCAGAACGAGGTCGTGGACCTGGCGGTGCTGGCCGCCGACGCCGTGCACGATGCGCGCGCGCTGGCCCCGCAGCGCCAGGTGCGCCTGGTGGGACTGGCCCAGGGCGCCGGCGCGGCCCCGGCACCGGTGCTGGGCGAAGACGCCGGGCTGCGGCAGGTGCTGGGCAACCTGCTGGCCAACGCGCTGCACCACACCCCCCAGGGCAGCCCCGTGCAGGTGGCCGTGGGCACCGTGCAGGGCCCCAGCGGCACCCACAGCGTGCTGGAGGTGCGCGATCACGGCCCCGGCATCAGCGAGCAGGAGGCGCACAAGGTCTTCGAGCGCTTCTACCGCAGCGACGCCTCGCGCCAGCGCGCCACCGGCGGCTCCGGGCTGGGGCTGTCCATCGCGGCCGCGATCGTGGCCGGGCACGGCGGCAGCATCGCGGTGGTGCCCACCCCCGGTGGTGGGGCCACCTTCCGGGTGCGCTTGCGCGCCCACCACGACCCGCACCAGCACGACGACGGGCACGACGA
Organism: Kineococcus gurbantunggutensis; assembly: GCF_050871925.1. Lineage (NCBI taxonomy): Bacteria > Bacillati > Actinomycetota > Actinomycetes > Kineosporiales > Kineosporiaceae > Kineococcus > Kineococcus gurbantunggutensis. The sequence goes on along the minus strand of NZ_JBJLSG010000052.1, from coordinate 16,620 downwards.
CGGGCACGACGACCAGCACGACGACGGCGGCGACGGGCACGGGCACCGGCACGAGCACCGCTGATCCTGGGCGGGCACGACGGGAAGAGGTGCAGGCGGGTCAGCGCCGCAGCGGCACCCTCGCGAGGACGCCCGCCCGAGCCACCCGAGAAGGATCCAGGCCCGGCCTGGACGCACCGGGCGAGGCCGACCGCTACTCGCGTGCCCGCCGACCCCGCCGACCCCGTCGACCCCGCCGTACGGCCGGCTGCTGCGCGCAGCGCCGCACGGCCGCACGGCCGCCACCAGCAGCGGCAGCAGCACCGGTGCGCGACCTCGCCGACCGCTCCAGTTGAGGCACGCTGGTGCGGTGCCGCGCAGCGAACCCACCCACGATGGCGAGCAGCAGCCGCCCGCCCGCATCGAGCTGGGCTACGAGCACGACGCGGGCGGCTACGTGCTGCGCGAGCGCTGCAGCCAGGACCCCCACCGCCGGGTGCCGCCCGAGCAGCTGAACCTGTCCGATGACCTGCTCAGCCGTCTGCAGGAGTGGGGCGCGCTACGCGCGCACCTGGCGAGCAGGTGGCACCGGCTTCCAGGACCCCCAGGACCTGCAGCGCTGGCGCCACGACGGGCTCCTGCTGGCCCAGGACCTGCAAGCCGAGCTGGGCCGGGACGTCGAGGTGCTCCACGCCGGGCGCGATGTGCGCCGGTGGGGACGCAGCCGGCGCACGTGAGGCTCGCTCACGCCGCCAGGGCGGCCAGCGCTCGCCTGCACAACGGTTGCGGACTCAGGCGCTCAGCGCCACACCAGCGCCACACCAGCGCCACACCAGCGCCACCGCAGCCAGCCGCCCCTGCCGGGCAGGCGCGGCACCTGACCACCAGCGTCCCGCGCGCCCGCTCCTCGCTCACGGCCCACCCACGCCCGCCCACAGCCCGCTCGCGCAGCTGCGACCACGCCAGCGACCACGCCGGGCACACCAGCACCACCACCACTGGCACTCGCTGCACGTCCTGCGCCCGCACCGACGGGGCGAACACCCCCACGCCCACCTCCCCGGCCCCTTACGCTGCAACGGTGATCACCGCCCGGCGCACCTGGCTGTGCGAGGGCGGCGCCCTCGCCGTCCTGGTGGTGCTGGGCCCGCCGCTGGGCGCGCTGCACGTGAACCTGCTGCGCCAGGAGCTGCACCTGGGCTGCTCGCTGGGCGATGACGACAGCAGCGACGCCATCGCCGCGGAGTGGGCCTGCGGCGACGGGCTGAGCTACCTGCTGCCCGGGCTGAGCTACCTGGGCGCCTTGGGCGTGCTGCTCTTCAGCGCGGCGCTGGCCGTGGCGGTGCGAGGCGCCGGTGAGGCCGGGCGGCACCTGCTGCGCGCGGTGCTGTGGGTGCAGGTGCTCGCCCTGGCGGTGCTGGTGCTGCCCACCGCCCTGCACACGCTGTCCACGCTGTCCACCTTCCCCGGGCGCGGGCCGGCGGCGGCGCCGCTGGCGCTGATCCCACCGGTGCTGGCCGCGGCCGGCGCCACCGCCGTCACCGCCGCCCTGGCCGCGGCGCACCTGCGGCACCGGGACACCCACCCGCGGCGCTGGCTGGTGCCACTGGGGTGGACCCTGGCCGCGCTGGCCACGCTGGCCACCGTGCCGGTGCTGGCCGGGGGCGCACCAGCGGCGATGGTGGCGGTGTGGGTGCTGGGTGTGCTGGCGGCGCTGTCCACGCGGGCGCGCTGGCAGCGCTGGCGCCCCTCGCCGCACTGGCCCGCCACGCTGAGCACCCAACACCTCGCCGGCGGCGGTGACGGCGGTGGTGGCGGCAACAGCGGCAGCGGCGACACAGGTGGCGCCGCCCACGGCTGAGGTGCCAAACCCAGGTGCCACACCGAGGTGCCACACCGCGGCGAGCTGGCCAGGACCGCTGGGACCGCCGGCGACGAGGCCGCGAGGTGCCGGTGCCCGTGCCCGTGCCCGTGCCCGTGCCCGCGAGCACACCCCCGCACCGACGTGCCGGCGCTTCGCGCTGGAGCACCGGGACCACCCGTTCAGCCGCTCAAGCAAGCGCGCTCAAGTGCCGAGGCGGACCTGCCGAGAACCCGCCATGCCGAGTGCGCTGCGCACCACCGTGGCCCTGGCGATGAGCGCTCCCGTGCTGCTGCTCTCCAGCGGCCACGCCGCCACCGGCACCACAGCCTTTGGTGAGCCGACCCCCAGCGAGGCGTCCACCTCGGTGGCCTCGGTGACCTCGGCGCTGGCCGCGCAGCAGCACATCCCCGCCGACTGCTACACCTCCAGCTTGTACAACCACGTCGCCGGTGCACCCGGTGTGCCCGACCTGGACGCTGCCCAGGACGAGCTGGCGCAGCTGGCCCGCACCCGGGAGCAGGCCCTGCCCGTCTCCTTCACCGACGGCGCCCACGGCGGTGACGACGACGCCTCCGGCACCGGCGCCGGGACCGGTGCCGGTGGTGAAGGTGGTGAAGGTGGTGACGAGCGTGCGATGCGCGTGGCGCAGGCCGCGGAGGTCGCCGCGCTGAAGATCCTCAGCGCACCCGGCGCCCACCGCTGGAGCCAGCACGGCCTCTTGCACCTGAGCGTGCACAACGAGCACGGGCAGCTGCTGGCGCAGGCCGACTACCACCCCGCCGGCTACCACCCCGCCGGCCACGGCGAGCCCTCCACCGAGCCCGCCGGCTACCTGATGGGCACCCTCACCTACGCGGCCGGTGGCGTGCTCACCGGCGGGCAGGGCTGCACCACGGCAGGCAGCTGAGCACCTGAGCGAGCCGCTCGCTCATCCCGGTGCCCAGGACGCTGCACGCTCAGCCAAGCATCAGCAGAAGGTCTCGAAGACCAGCAGGCGAGCAGGCTCGCCACCGTCGTCGCAGTGCCAGACGTGCGCTGCCCACGTGAGTCCCCCAGCGCTGCAGGACGGGGCCGCCTCGCCCGGCTGCTCGAAGCAACGATGCACTTCGCGCCACCAGGTTCGGGCCTGCTCCGCGCTCAGGCGGGTCACCTCGCCACCAGTTGAGGAGCGGATGAGGACGTCCTGCTCTCGGTGCAGGAACTGGCGCACCTGCTTGGCGTCGCACCAGCGCGCCCACTGGTCGTCCACCGGTGGCCTGCCTCGTCGACCAGGTCGTTGCCAGGGGTGTGCGCTACCGGGTCGTGAGCCACAGGATCAGTCTCGTCCGCCGAGGGCACGAGCGTCAGCGACTTCACGGTCATCCCGTCATCAGCGCGCGATCATGACCGGCCGAGACGTCTGCTCGCACCGATCTGCGGATGGGCGCCCAAGCTCCCCAATGGGATCAACGATTCCGCCGAGTGCGTGTTCGGACCCCGCGCATCATCGGTGGATCAGGTCTCAATCCACACCTCATCGTCACCGGTGAGCGCTGGGGCCGGAGCGAGCCGGCCTCGAGCGATCCCGGCCTCCCGCAGAGCCTTGGCGACGATGCCGGCGGTGGTGTGGCCAGCCTCCGGCGTCATGTGTCCGTTGTTGTCGATCACGATGAAGGGGCCGTCGGGGTGGCGGTAGATCGGCCCGACCCAGCTGGGATTGTCCAACGGCCGGGGCAGGGCGTTGTTGCGGTCCATCTCCTCGTCGGTGAGCTCTCGTCCATCCTCCACGACGTGGTAGAGCCGCGGTACCACCATCGCCAGGGCGTGTGCAGCACGTTCCGCCTCGTGCGGAGGCACCTGCACCTGCAAGGAGGTGTCCTGCGTGTCCCCGTAAGGGTCGCGGGGGTTAACCCCGAACAGCGTCGGATCCACCTCGATGATCGATTCGCTCACGGTCCACCAGTGTGAAAGCCGCACGGCGGTGGGCACCAGCCACTTCACTCGCCTGCTGCGATCTCGGTGCGGTCACGGCCGGGCGGAGACGTCACGGTCACCCCGCGTTGAACGCGTGATCAGCGAGGCGGCGCAGCGCTACCCCTCCGCACGCCCCAGGTACAGCAGGTGCCCGGCGGTGCCGAGCAAGCTGCTCTCGCCCGCCGTGCGCACCAGCAGCTCCAAGACCGCCTCGTACGCCTCAGCGTCATCGACACGCAGCTCGTCGAGGGCATCGTGCAACCCGGTGGCGAAGCCGTCGGTGGAGGCCAGCAGCACCTGCCGCAACCCCGCCTGCCCCAGCTCGGCCCCCACCCGCGCCGGGTCCACGCCGTAGCCGTGGGTGAAGCGCCCCGGGTGCGGGTTGGTGTACTCCCCGCGGCTCAGCACAGCCTCGATGAAGGCGGGATCGGCCAGGCGGGCCCGCTCATCGGCGATGCTCAACGTGCGCCGCAGCAGCGCCCACGTCGGCATCAACGCGATCGCGACCAGACCTGCGGGGGCGGTCACGCGCACCACCTCACCCAGCGCGCGACGCCGATCCGCGGCGTCGGGCAGGTGGTAGAAGGGCCCCAGCGCTACCGTCGCCGCGAAGGTGCCGTCGGGCCAGCGGCTCAGGTCCCGCGCGTCGGCTCGCACCACCTCACGGACCCTCCCAGCCCCCTCGGCACCCGTCTCCTGAAGGCGCCGGCGCGCCAGCTCCAGCAGGTTCGCAGACAGGTCGGCCAGGGTCACGTCCAGTCCTCGCCCGGCCAGCCAGGCGCTGTAGCGGCCGGGGCCAGCGCCCAGGTCCAGCACCGCTCCGCTGGCGGGCAGGTGCGGTGCCATCAGCCGCGTGGTCAGGGCGAACTCCAGACGTCCCTCGGCGCTCAGCAGCCTGTCGAGCTCGCGCTCGTGGAAGGAGGCGTAGTACTCCTGCACCGCGTCGTGCTGATCGACCATGACCGCATCCTGGCACCGCGGTGATCTTCCGGTCATCCCGCTGACACAGCGCACTGGAGGGCAGACTGACCCGATGATCCAGTCCGCGGAAGGCGAGAGAAGCCCACAGGAGGGGTCCTCGATGCCGGGGCGACGCGAGGAGCCGCCACCGGTGCCGGTCGGTCTCGGCGCGATGGCCGGGCCCGTGACGGATGCCCAGGACCCGACCCTGGCTGATCTTCGCCAGCAGATCATCGATCCGCTCGTCCACGAGGTATTCGCCGCCGGTGCCATCGAGGTCATCACTCTGAGCTGGGGCGTCAACGGCCACCCCGGCGACGTCTGGCTCCGCGTCGACCTGGTCGACGCGCCCAGCTTCCGGCAACCGCTGGTCCAGGCAGCCACTCGAGAAGAGGCGGTCTGCGAGGTGGGATCGACAGAGCTCGCTGACTTCCTACGGACGCGGTTGCTTTGGTGGTTGGAGACCACAGCTCCTTCATAAGCCTGGGGCTCGTGGTGCGGCGAGCTGGTCAACGCGGCGAACGGCTGGCCGCATCTCACGGTCACCCACACATCACCGCGTTGTGCGCGGTCCTGAGCTGCCGGTGACATCGCGACCGCGACGATGACTGAGCGCACGCCGAGCACGACGATCCCCCACACGTCGCCGATGACCGGGCACCGGACGTACGGCACGCTGATCACATGACCAGCCACCCGCCGCCGCCCTTCCTCGAAGGCCTCGGGGTCCTCGCCCACGGTCCCCACCTCCTCGGCGCAGGACCTAGCGTCGGCATCGGGCTGCGCTGCGTCTTCGCCCACCCCGAAGGACTGCTGCTCTCCATCCAGGTCAAAGCACTCGGACAGGCCGCCCTCCACGCCCGAGAAGGTGACCGCCGCGGTGCTCGAGGCGGCAGCCGGAGCAGAAGCGGATCCCGCCGACCGGCCCAGCCCTGGCGAGCCGTGAACTTCGTGCGCCTGTCCGTCATCGCCCCCCAGAGCGAGAACCAACCCCAGCCCCAGCCCCAGCCCCAGCCCCAGCCCCAGCCCGTGCTGGAGCTGCACCACCACCGCCACGTGAGCGCGCACACCACCCGCAGCGGGGCCTGCGATCCAGGCGCCGACCCAGGCCCTGACGGTCCGGACGGTCCGGACGGTCCGGACGGTGACGCCCCGGGCATCCCCGTCCACGTCCAGGACATCGACGCCTGGTGGCCGGCCCTGCCCCCACGTGCCCGCCTCACCCTGCAGGCCGGCTGGCCCGAGATGGGCGTCCCCGTGAGCACGACGGTGCTGCAGCTGAAAGACCTGGACCAGGTGCACGAGGGGGTGGTGAGCCTGCGGTGAGCGAGCAGCCGAGGGAAGTCGAGGAGTCCAGCGACACCTGGCGAAGGCTGGGAGCCATCGTCCACGGACCCGCCGTCCTGGCCCGCGCCCCCGGCATCGCCGTCGGGCTGCGCTGCGTCTTCGCCTACCCCGACAGCCTGAGCGTCTGGCTGGTGGCCCGCGCCGAGGCGGCGTTGATCCCCCAGGACCCACCGCCGCGCAGCGACGCCGAGGCCGTCGTGCAGGCGCAGCGGGAAGCGCTGTGGCCGGGCCGGCCTCACGACCCCCTCGTCCACGTCACCATGAACCACGCTCCCGCGCAGCGGCTGTCCTGGGCCGAGCGCCGCGACGACTGCACCATCGACGGCGTCCGCTACATCTCCTGCTCAGCGCGCCTCCTGGGGCTGCCCGCCGGCGGGCAGCTCGACGTCGAGGTGTCCTGGGGGCCGGCCCTGGCCCCGGTCTTGACGCGGGTACAGCTCTCGCAACTGCAGCGCCTCACGGACAGAGCGCTTCCCTTCGTCGAGGACCCGGGGCCCTCCTAGACCTGACCTGCTCGTACGGCGCTCCCGGCTCGACCTCTGCGGTCCCCAACCGCGCGGTCATCCCGCTGTCATGGACGTCCCACTCGCATCGCTACTGCCAAGATCGGCTCGTGCAGACACTGCAGTCCGAACGCCTGCGGCTGCGGCAGTGGACCACTGACGACGCCGACTTCGTCCTGGACATGTGCTCACGGTGGGAGGTGCAGCGCTACATCGGTGCCCACCCGCGCGTCCTGCACGACCACGACGGGGCGCTCGATCTCATCGCCCGCTGGCAATCCCGCCAGGACCAGGTGCACCGGGTCTGGGCCGTGCAGCACCGCCACGGGCACCTGCTGGGCACCCTGCTGCTGGTGGCCCTGCCCGCCTCCGGCGGCACTCCACCGCCGCGGCCCATCGGGGAAACCGAGATCGGCTGGTACTTCCACCCCGACGCCTGGGGACACGGCTACGCCCAGGAGGCCGCGACCGTGGGCCTGCACTATGCCTTCGACGCGGGGCTCAGCGAGGTGCTGGCCGTCACCCACCCCGACAACGCCGCCTCCCAAGCCCTGTGCCGCAGGCTCGGGATGCACCACCTGGGCCGCACCGGCCGGTACTACGACATGACCTGCGAGCTGTTCAGCACCAGCCGCCCCCGGGCCGAGTGAGCGGAGAGGGTCGTCGCAGAGGGCTCGGTCACCCCGCCGACCCGGCGCGCTCACCGGGGACATCGAGCGCACCGCACAGCGCCACCACGCACCAGCACGCTGCACAGGGCCAGCTCAGCGCTGATCGATCCAGGCTTCGGTCCGCGTGCCCTCACCGGTGCGCGCCGAGGTCCACGTGCACACCCACTGCACGTCCTCGGCCGAACCCGTCACCTCGAAGCCCTCCCCCGCCTGCACCGGCACCTCACGCACCGACACCTGAGGCACCTCGACGTAGTCCCCGGCGCCGGGCAGCTCGTACTGCCGCACCGCCATCTCCCGGCACGTCTGCACAGCGACACCGCGCGGATCAGGCAGCTCGAACCCGCCGCACGCGGCGAGCACAGGCACCACCAGCAGCGCCCCCGCCAGGACCGGCCAACGCCTCACAGCTCACCCCCCACCCCTCAACCCCTCGACCCCTCAACCCCTCGACCCCCTCAGCCCTCCGGTGCAGGACGCCCTCCCCGGTGCTGCGACACCAGCAACCCGTGCCGCGCTGCTTCGCGCATCACGGCGACAGGGTTCCACGACCTGCCTCGTTCCTCACCTCGCGCGTCACCCGCTCACGGCGCCGTCCGCGCCGTCGCGGTCACGGCGCGGACATCGCGCTCTTGCCGAAGCGCGTTCCACAGAGCACACGAGCCGGATCAGCTCCTGCCAGGTCGATCGGTGACGTACTGCTCGGGCAGCGGAACACCGAAGCGCTCGCACAGCGCCATCACGTCGTGCACGTCGTCGCCGTCGTGCTCGTAACCGGTGTGCGAGCGCACCTGGTACTGCGCCGTCAGGCACCGCACCGCCCGCCCGGCGATCACGCCGGTCCCCAGCAGGGAGCAGGCGGGGTAGGCCTGCCCGTGGGGTCCGTACCAGCCGGTGCCGTCCCCACCGGTGCGGATCACGTGCAGGTCCACCTGCCGCCCGGCCTGATCGGCCACGACGAAGTTCCACGCCCGCCCGCCGGGCACCTCGGTGAACGCGGCCGCCTGCAGGGCCGCGCGGACAGCCGGCAGGTCCTCCTCCTCGACGACCAGGTCCAGGTCCCGGTGCTCTCGGCTCTGCGCACCCAGCAGGGCATCCACGCCCCAGCCACCATCGACCCACACCGATCCCGCACCCGCCGCGGCGAGCAGGTCCAGCACTTCCAGCACGTCGTGCGCCCGCACCAGCACCGGGCCGATGCTACCGAGCACGCAGCACCCCCGCTGATGCCCGCTGAGGCCCGCTGAGGCCCGCTGACGGCAACGGTCAGGACACCCGCGACGCCCTCACCACCGATGCACGCCCTGCCCCGCGGGCCGGTCAGTACGTCATGCCCAGCGCCTCCTGCACCCTGGACAACGTCGCCTGCGCCACGGCGTTGGCGTGCTCGTTGCCCACCGCCAGCACCGCGCGCAGGTGGTCGTCCGCGTCGGCCAGCTCACGACGCCGCGCCCGCAGCGGGCGCAGGTGCTCGTTGACCGCCTCGGTCACCACCGCCTTCAGCACCGCGGCTCCGCCGTCGCCGACCTCGGCCGCCACCGCTGCCGGGGTGGTGCCCCGGCACAGCGCCGCGGTCAGCAGCAGGCTGGACACCTCCGGGCGGTTCACCGGGTCGTAGGTGATGCGCCGCTGCGCGTCCGTCTTCGCCGAGCGGATCAGCTTGGCGGTCTGATCCTCGCTAGCGCGCAGCGCGATCGCGTTGCCGGCGCTCTTGCTCATCTTCGCCCCGTCGGTGCCCAGCAGCAGCGGAGACGACGACAACAACGCCTCCGGTGATCCCGGCGGGCCCTTCCGGCGTCGACGGGCATCCGATCGGCTCGTGGCCGCCGGCGCAGCCGCTCGTCCTCCTTAAGGACCTCAACCGCCCAGAGGCGGGCAGGAAGGGCTGACGCGCCCGCCTCGTGCCGGGCAAGGACACGAGGCGGGCGTCCGTGGAGAAGCGCTTGCACGCTACGCCTGCGGCCGGGCTCTCGGGGTGCGCACGCCGAGCAGAGCCAGTCCGCACGCTCCCTGCACTGCTGCCACAGACGGGTCGATGCCGGCTTCGTTGAGCTGAGGAAGCGTGCCCAGCAGCCACGCCGCCAGCAGCAGGCGAAGCAACCCGCTCCCGGGCGGCGGCAACGCGCCGAACGGTTGACATGCCCTGACGACCCGCTGCAGGGCCTCTACGCTGACGGTGGATGCGGATGCCATGAGGCAACCCTCCGAGTGCTCGTTGTGCAGATGGGCACCCAGCACGGCCCCCTCCGGACCTCGGGGCTGCGCACCCCGGCCAGGGGGTGCGCGACCTCCCGGCAGGGGGTCGTTGCGCTGAGCGGGGCAGGGCCACAAGAGCCCTTCCCGCCCACGACGCTAGCGGCGCAAGCGTTGCGCGGGGCCGGGAACACGCCCGTCCGGGTGAGCATCGGGTGACAGCCGGAGGACGCTCGAGCGCCTCAGCGCCCCTTGTCGTCACAGCGGGCTGCACGAGACCTCCTCACCGCGCTGTGCGTTGTACCTCCCGAAGGCGCAGCACCCACAGAAAGCCCTACGGGCGCAACGACTCACGCGCGAAGTAACCCAGCTGAAGGTGGTGGTGCCCGCCTTCCGGCTCGCTGACCACCAGCGGCAGGACGCAGAGGTCCCGCACGAACGTGCGGCATCCCCCGCGCCTGCAGGAAGCCCGCCTCGCGTCGGCGGGAAGTCCACCTTGCGGAAGTCCGGCCACAGCACCTCGCAGAAGTACAGCTCGGTGTGCGCGCTCTGCCACAGCAGGAACCCCGACAGGCGCTGCTCGCCCGAGGTGCGGATCACCAGGTCCGGGTCCGGCTGACCCTTGGTGTACAGGTGCGCGGCGATGTGGTCCACCGTCAGCACGTCCGCCAGCTCCTCGATCGGGGAGGTCTGCTGCACGATCAGTGACAGGTTGGTGACCTGTCACTGATCGTGCAGCAGACCCGACCTGTGAGCTGGAAGCACCTGCAGCCGGTGACCCAGGACCTAGCGGGTGCACCTGGCGCGAGGAGCAAGCGGCGCGAGCCGTGACCATCCGCAGCCGGCCGGTCATCGCCTCCTCGCAGCAGGCTGCCAAGTTGGTGTGGGCTGCCTGTCAACCACCCAGGAGGCGATGGCGTCTGGAACGGTGACCCCGCCAGACCAGCGTGAAGGACGGCCCCTTGTGCACACTCACGGGCGAGACTCCCAGCAGGGCCCGGACCCCACCTCCAGCCCCCGACCCGCCCACCAGCACGAGCGCGACTTCGAGGACTGGGCCGGCGCGCACGCCGACGAGCTGATGCGCACCGCCCTCTTGCTCACCGGCGAGCACCACCTGGCCGAGGACCTCCTCCAGGACGTGCTGGAGCGCACCTACCTGCACTGGCGGCGCATCCAGCAGCCCGGCGCCTACGCGCGCACCGTCATGGCCCGCGCCGTCACCGACCGCTGGCGCCGGCTGGGCCGGCGCCCCCGCGAGGTTCCCCTGGACGCGCTGTGGCCCGAGCAGATCGACGGCAACCGCGGCCCCGGCACGCTCAGCGGCCACCACGCCGGCGACAACACCGGTCAGCACCGCGCCCACGACACCCACGACGCCGCGACCCGCTACGCCGAGCAGGACGAGGTGACCGCCGCTCTGCGCCGGCTCTCCCCGCGCCAGCGCGCGGTGCTGGTGCTGCGCTACTACGAGGACTTCACCGAAGCGCAGATCGCCGACGCGCTGAACTGCTCCACCGGCACCGTGAAGACCCAGGCCTCCCGCGGGCTGGCCCGGCTGCGGGAACTGCTGGGCGCCTCCCGCGCGCAGCCACCGGATCCCCTCTCCACCCCAGCACGCGCTTCGTCACCCTCCTCGCCCACGGCGCCGAAGACGCTCCGCACCCCAGCCTCCAGCAGCCCCACCTCTCCGCTTCCCTCGCTTCCTCCGCTTCCCTCGCCTCAGGAGCGCACCCGATGAGCCCCCACGACCCCCGCACCCCCTCCGGCCCCACCCCCGAGCACGAGGAGCACGACCCCACCGCGCAGCGGCTGCGGCACGCCCTGAGCCGGGCTGGACGCGACGTGCACGCACCCGCCGGCATCACCGCCGCCGCACTGCGCGCAGGGCACCGTCGGCGCCGGCAGCGCCGCGCCGCCCTCGCCGCGCCCCTGGCCCTCCTGGCTCTCGTCGGCGGGGTGGGCGCCGCGACGGGCTGGCGGCCCTCCACCGACCCGGTGCGCACCGTCCCGGCCGTCGAGCAGGTCCGCGAGGGCGAGCGGGCCGCGCAGAGCATCGACGGCGTCCTGGCGCAGCTCGCGCCGGAGAACGACTGGCCCCTCCACCCCGAGACCGCCGAGGTCATGCTCATCGACCGCTGCATGGCCCAGCAGGGGCTCAACGTGCAGCGCGCACCGCTGGCTCCGGCCAGCAGCCTGCAGCAGGCCATCGATCGGGGTGGCGAGCTCCCCTTCCTGCAGGCGTGGGCCGCGCACGGCAGCGACTACGGCATGGCCGGCTCCATCCGCCAGGCCCTGCAGCAGCCTCCCACCGGCGTGCTGGGCGAGTTCGTGCACGGCACCCCCGACGGCTACGAGGAAGCCCTCAACGGCGACCCCGCCCAAGAGCTGACCCTGCCCACCGGCAACGGCGGTCGCTTGACCGTGGTGACCACCGGCTGCACCGGCCAGGCCGTGCAGGAGCTGTACGGGGTGGGTGTGGAGCAGTACCAACGCACCTACCTGCCGGTGCGGGCACTACCCGAGCAGCTGCAGGAATCCCTCGCAGAGGCCGCCCAGGACGACGAGCGGCTGCGCAACGCGGTACGGGCGTGGTCGCAGTGCATGGACGCGCGCGGGCACGAGGTGGACACCCCCGCCGACCTGCCGCTGCGGCTGCAGGAGCAGCGCCGCGATGTGCTGCTGGACAAGGCCGATGGCACGGGCGCCACCGCGGCCGACCTCGATGCCTTCGCCGCCTTCGAGGCCTCGCTGGCGCAGGCGGACCGGGCGTGCAAGGACACCAGCGACCTCACCCCCGTCTTCGCCGAGGTCCTCACCCGCAGCTGGGAGCGCCTGGCCGGTCAGCACGCCGCGGAACTGGCCGCCTACCGGGCCCTGCTCGAGCACGCACGCACCGTCGTCGACCAGCTGGCCACCGGCACCGCGGCCCGCAGCGGGGGGAGCAGCGAGAGGAGCACCGGGGACGGTGCTCGTTGACGTCCCGGCACACCAGCAGGGGTGGACCGCCGGGAGGGGAGCGGTCCACCCCGGTTGCTGCCGGCGGGACCTGCTGCACGGACACGGCACGTCGCACCCACGTGCATCGGGCAGGCCGTGGTGCACGCCTTGCCGGGCCACGGCACAACCAGCGCTGGTAGCGCTGCCGACTCTGGTGACGCCAGAGAGCTGCCCCTGCCCCTGCCCCTGCTCCCCGCTCCGGGTCCCGGCTGGTCGGCGCCGCGCGGCACCGGTGATCAGGACCCCTGCCCTGCAGGGACAGCAAGGCCGGGACAGCACGGCCCGGTCCTGCTGTCCACCCCGGCCGTGCTGTTCGCCCCCTCCGTGCCGGCTGTAACGCCGGGGCGGGGCACCGGACATGTGAGCAGGTGAGGGTCGTCCAAGAACGAGCAGAAGCGCAGCCGGCGCGCGAGCGCTTCACCGCGCTGTACGAGCAGCACTACGCCGCGGTGCTGGCCTACGTGCGCCGGCGCGGTGGGGAGCAGCACGCGCGCGATGTGACCGCGGAGGTCTTCACCACCGCCTGGCGCCGCTTGGAGCAGGTGCGCGAGCCTGCCCTGCCCTGGCTGCTGCGCACCGCCGCCTTCACGCTGGCCAACGCCGAGCGCGGGCAGCGGCGCAGCCAGCGCCTGGCGGCGCGGTTGAGCATCGTGGACCCCCCGGGCACCGGCGCGGACCCGGCCGAGGACGTCAGCGCCCGCCATCGGGTGCTGCAGGTGCTCGCCCAGCTGGGCGAGCGCGATCGCGAGCTGGTGCTGCTGACCAGCTGGGAAGGCCTAACACCCACCGAGGCCGCGCAGGTCGTGGGCTGCAGCGCGCCCACCGCTCGGGTGCGCCTGCACCGCGCCCGCGCCCGGTTGCGCACCCTGCTGGCCGACGTGGACGAGGCGGACCTGCCGGGCCAGCCCGCCCGGCCCGACCGGCCCGGTCGCGCCGGCGGCCTGGCCGAGCCGCCCCGTGCAGCCACCGACCCGCAGGACCCAGGAGACATGGAAGACCCGGTGGACCCGGTGGACCCGGTGCGCTCGGCCCGACGAGCCGGTGCAGCCGGCCCAGCGCGAACCGCACCGCCAAACCCACCGCGAAACCCAGCGCGAACCGCACCGACAAACCCAGCGCGAACCGCAGGCGTGAAGCGCACGATGCCGGAGGAGTCCCGATGACCAAGCGCCTGAACGACGCCGCTCTGGAGCACCTGCTGAAGGCCGCCGACCCCGCCGCGCGCACCGCGCCCGCCCACGCGGCCCAGGCGGCCCAGGCGGCCCAAGCAGTGGGCGCGCTCGATCAGCGGGCCCGCCAGGACCTGCGCGCCATCCTCGAGGGCCCCACCCCGGGGCAGGAGCAGGGCCCGGCCCCGGCGCGTGCGGACGGCCCGATGCCCACCCGCAGCACCCAGCCCACCCAGCCCACCCAGCTCAACCGGTCCACCCGGCCCGAGCGCCCGCGGCCCTCAGCGCCGCAGGCGATCCCCTCGCCCGCGCACCCCACGGCGCACCCCCCGGCGAACGCCCCGGCGCGCGCCACGCCCCGGTCCTCGGTGCGCTCAGCGCAGCCCTCGCGGCGCTGGGCGCTGCGCACCCTGACCGGCAGCGCGGTGGCCGCCGCCCTGCTGGTCGGCGGCAGCGTGCTCAGCGGGCAGGGCTGGCTGCCCGGGCCGCAGGGTGGGAGCGCGCAGGCGGCCACCCCGCCGCTGCTGCGCCCGGCCGGTGGCGTGCAGCTGAGCGGGTACGGGCTGCACCCGGTGCCCGGTGAGCCCCCGGCCGCCGGCGTGCTGCAGCAGCTGGCCGAGCGCGTCCAAGACCTGCCCGACGACGTCGGCGCGCCGGACGGGCGCTACGCGCGCATCCAGCTGCGCTCGTGGTCGCTGTGGACGCAGGTGGAGAACAGCTCGCAGAACAGCTCACCGGGCAGCTCGCGAGGCGGTTCCGCCGGCGCGCGCGTCACCTCCCGGGTGGTGCCGGTGCAGACGACCACCTGGACCGCCGCCGACGGCAGCGGCACCAGCATCAGCACCACCGCCGGCAGCACCGCCGGCAGCACCGCCAGCAGTTCCGCCGACAGCTCCGGCAGTTCCGGCAGCACCGCCGGCAGCCCTGCCGGCAGTCCTACTAGTGCCGGCAGTGCGGGCAGTGGGCCGCAGGTGCGCTCGCTGACGTGGCCGCTGGGCTCGCTCTCCAGCGACCCGGCCGTCCTGGCCGAGCAGCTGCAGCAGGCGCACCCGGTGGCCAACGGCCCGGCCGAGCGCCTGATCGCCCTGGGCGACCTGTACCGCGAGCAGCCCCTGAACCCGGCGGTGCGCGCGGGGCTGCTGCGCTACCTGGCCGTCACCGAGGGCCTGCAGCTGCAGGGGATGGTCACCGACCGCGCCGGGCGCATCGGGATCGCGGTGCACGTGCGCTCCGAGCACAGCGGCCTGCCCACCCGCTACACCCTGGTCATCGACCCCGTCAGCGGTGCGCTGCTGGGCGCGGAGCAGGTACTCACCGACAGCGCCGGGGCGCTGAACGTGCCGGTGCCCTCGGTGATCTCGTACACCTGCTACCTGGACGCCCGCTACAGCAGCACCTTGAGCTGAGCACCGGCCCCGGGCGCCGCGGCGGCGGGCACGACGGCCCACGCGGTTCGGGCCACCCAGGTGGAGGGGGCACCGGCGGGTGCGGGTTCCGGCGGGTGCGGGTTCCGGCGGGTGCGGGTTCCGGCGGGTGCGGGTTCCGGCGGGTGCGGGTTCCGGCGCGCGCGGTGCGGGAACCCGCGCCCTGCCCTAAGCAGCTGGGGGCAGCGGGAACCGCACAGGGCCCGGTGGCCAGGTACCGCGGCGCTCAGCTCACCGCTCCCGGTGTCCGCTGCTTCTGGGCGCGCAAGGCGTGCTCCTGCAACGACGCGTCCGAGCTGTCAGCAGGGCAGCGGTGCTGGCACCGGTGGCCAGCACCGCCGCCAGCATCCACACCGGCGCCGGCCAGGCCGGCGGGTCCTTCAAGCTGCTGTCGGCGATGACCACGCTCTTGGCCGTCCACACCCCCAGCAGCACCACGCTAAGCAGGTACAGCCCCACCGCCGCGCGGCTCCAGCCCCGCCGCACGGCGGCCACCAGCAGCGGCAGCACGACGACGACCACAGCCACGAGCGCGGGTCCCAGCGCGTCGATCACCTCCACGACACCACTCCTCCGCCGGCGACACGCACGTGCGGGCCGCAGGTGCCCACCGTGGCAGGCACCGCCCTCGCCCGGGGGCATCGGCGAGCTCCTTCACGACCCCTGCGCTCGACACACCGGCTCACGGTACGGAGCGGTGCACCCCAGTGCGCTCGCGGACCCGACATCCCGCACCGGGCGCAGCTCCTGCCACAGCTTCGGGCTCGGCCAGCCGCGCTCCAGCTCGCTGAGCAGCCCGCGGGACACCACCGGCAGCCACCGGCACCAGCGGCAGCCAGCGGCCTCACGCCGTCACCGGCAAAGCCTTCGAGCCTCGACCTGCTTCCGGTACAGCCGGTAGCTCTGCCCTCCTGCTGCGATCTCCAGGTAGCGCCTTGCGCGCCCGAAGGGGCGCGGCTCTTCCTTCTCCTCGAAGCGACCACGCAGGTACTCACCGGCCAGGCTCACCAGCAAGTGCAGGACCGCCACCTGGCCCTCGTGCGCGTGGTCGAACTCCTGGTGCCCGAACCCTGCGGGAACGTCGATGAAGAACGCCTCGGCGCCGGAGGTCCAGATCTGCACCCGCCGGTCGGCGAGCAGGGGTCCGGAGCCACCCGGTGGTGACGGACGGATCAGGATGGTGATGTACCCGCCGTCCCGCTGGCTGCTCACGGACAGCCCGCCGACCTGCCGGGCGGCGCTTTCGACGACGTCCTGGACCTCATCCAGGTCCACGCCCCACCTCCTGCTCCTCTCGTGCCCGCCGTTCCTGCACCGGCTTCGGCTCCGGCTCCCCGATGCAGTCGCCGACTCCTGTGCACCGCCTCCCGGCGGCGTGGACGTGGCGGTCTTGTCGGCAGCGGCGCGAGAGCACTGCCGGGCCGGGAGCCGAAGGCGTGCGGGGCACGCACGCTCTGGACGAGGTGGTGGGGGGGGGGGGGGGGGGGGGGCCCCCCCCCCCCCCCCCCCCCCCCCGCCACCCCCGCCCCCCCCCCCCCCCCCAAACCCCCCCCGCCC
>NZ_JBJLSG010000051.1:0-30637 GCF_050871925.1 Kineococcus gurbantunggutensis | reverse complement strand
CGTGGGCACGCCGGGGGACCTGGAGCGCGACACCCGCTGCGACGGCGGGGCGATCTACGGCACCTCCAGCGACGGGGCGCGGTCGGCGTTCCTGCGCCCGGCGAACCGCTCGGCGGTGCCGGGGCTCGGGGGACGTGCCGGGGTGGTGCTCAGGCGACGATGTCGCCCAGCTCCGCCAGGATGTCGGGCTTGGGGCGGGCGCCCAGGATGCTCTTGACGACCTCGCCGCCGGAGTAGACGTTCATCAGCGGGATGGACGTCACGCCGTACTTCGCGGCGGTGCGCGGGTTCTCGTCGGTGTTGAGCTTCACGATGGTGATCTTGTCGCCGTGCTCGGCGGCGATCTCCTCCAGGACCGGGGCGACGCGGCGGCACGGGCCGCACCACGGTGCCCAGAAGTCGACGAGCACCGGCTTGTCGGACTTGAGGACCTGCTCCTCGAAGGTGTCGTCGGTGACGGCGGTGGTGGCGCTCACGGGCTGCCTCCTCGTGCTCGGTGGGGTGGGGGGTTCTCTCAGCGCTCGCGCGGCTGCGGGCGGTCGACCGTCTCGGAGTCCGCCACCGCGGGGGTGGTGGTCTCCTCGCGCGGCGGGTTGACGTCCTGCTCGACGTCGCCGCGGGCGGCGAGGTAGCGCTCGGCGTCCAGGGCGGCCGAGCAGCCCATGCCGGCGGCGGTGATGGCCTGCATGTAGGTGTGGTCCACGACGTCGCCGGCGGCGAAGACGCCGGGCACGTTGGTCCTGGTGGTGCGGCCCTCCACGAGGACGAAGCCGTTCTCGTCCAGGTCGACCTGCCCCTT
This sequence comes from Kineococcus gurbantunggutensis, assembly GCF_050871925.1. Lineage (NCBI taxonomy): Bacteria > Bacillati > Actinomycetota > Actinomycetes > Kineosporiales > Kineosporiaceae > Kineococcus > Kineococcus gurbantunggutensis. The sequence continues at coordinate 29,838 of NZ_JBJLSG010000051.1, read as the reverse complement.
GACCAGGCCCGTGCGCGGCTCGTGGCCGATGGCGACGAACAGGCCGGTGGCCGCCACCTCGCGCTCGGCACCGGTGACGGTGTCGCGCAGCGTGACGCCGGTGACCTTGTCCTGGCCGTGGATCGCGGCGACCTCGGAGTTCCACGCGAAGCGGATCTTCTCGTTCTCCAGGGCGCGCCGGGCCATGATCTTCGAGGCGCGCAGCTCGTCGCGGCGGTGCACGATCGTCACCGTCCGCGCGAAGCGCGTCAGGAAGGTGGCCTCCTCCACGGCGGAGTCGCCGCCGCCGACGACCACGATGTCCTGGTCGCGGAAGAAGAAGCCGTCGCAGGTGGCGCACCAGCTCACGCCGCGCCCGGACAGGCGCTTCTCGTCGGGCAGGCCCAGCTCGCGGTACGCCGAGCCCAGCGCCAGGACGACCGCGCGGGCGTGGAAGGTCTTCCCGCTGCCGGTGACGACCTCCTTGACCTCGCCCTGCAGGCGCACGTCCACGACGTCGTCGGTGACCAGCTCGGCGCCGAAGCGCTCGGCCTGGGCGCGCATGTTGTCCATGAGGTCCGGACCCAGCACGCCCTCGGGGAAGCCGGGGAAGTTGTCGACCTCGGTGGTGTTCATGAGCGCGCCGCCGGCGGTGACGGAGCCCTCGAAGACGAGGGGCTTCAGCTCCGCGCGCGCGGCGTACAGGGCCGCGGTGTACCCGGCCGGACCGGAACCGATGACGATGACGTTGCGGACGTCGTCCACCGAGGGGCTCACCGAGAGACCTGCTTCCTTCGATCCGTGGGGGCGGCCGGGTCGCCGGTCGCCGTGCTCGCTGCAACGGATCGTAGGGCGGTGCTGTTCCCGCGCGCGCCCCCCGCCGGCGGGGGGCGCGGCGCCCGCGCGGGCCCCGGTCAGGGGGCCCCGGGCGGCGGCTGCGCCGGGAGGGCGACGCGGGCCAGGGCCGGCTGGCCGGGGGTGCAGCCCAGGGCGACGACGACGACCTCGCCGCCGGTGCCGCCGGTGCCGCTGCTGCCGCCGGTGCGCCGCACGACGAGCGCCGCGGGCTGGGCGCGCCACGCGGCGACCTCGACGGCGCTCACGGAGGCGGGGTCCACGCCGAGCGCGGCGGCGCACCCCAGGGCGCGCTCGGCGGCGGGGCGCCGGGACTCGTCGGGCACGGCGGCCGGTGCCGCCGGCGCGGCGGGGGCGGCGAGCGTGTCGCGCTCGGGCTCCCCGCCCGTCTGCGCGGGCCCCTGCAGCAGGGCCGCGCCGGCGGCGAGCAGGGCGGCCTCGTCGGCGTAGTCGGCGTCGCTGCTCAGCACGGGCGCGGCGGCGGGGGCACCGCCGCTCGTCGCGGCGGCGGGTCCGTCGGCCGCGGAGGACCCCGCCCCCGAGGAGCCGGGCCCGGAGGAGCCGCCCTGCTGCACGAGCGCGCCCAGCCCGGCGGCCAGCACGCCGGCCGCGGCCACCGCGACCAGGCCGCGGCGCCAGCGGGCCGCACGGGCCGCGCGGTTCTCGCGGTGGTGCGCCAGGGAGGCCACGCGCGCGCCCCCGGTGCTCCGCCCGTGGTCCTGCCCGGCGTCTATCCCGGCGTCCTGCCCGGAGCCCAGGTCGGCGCGGGCCCGGGCCAGCGCCTCCTCCACCCGCGCCACGACGTCGGCCGGCATCGGCCCGGCCGTCCCCGCGGCGGCGCGCAGCAGCTGCCGCACGCGCTCCTCCTCCGGCGGCAGCGGGTCCCCGCCCGCCGGACCCCCGGTCCCGCTCACCCCGCACCCCCCGTGCACCGCACCGCCCGCCGAACCGCCCACCGACCCGTCCCGCACCCCTCCCCGCGACCCGTGCTGGGACGCGCGCCCGCGCTCACCGGTTCCCGCCCGGGTCCGGCGCCTCGCCGCGCAGCAGCGCCGCGAGGGCCGTGCGGCCCCGCGAGCAGCGCGACTTCACGGTCCCCACGGCCACGTCGAGGACCTGGGCGGCCTCGGCGACCGGCACGTCGTACATGTCCACGAGCACCAGCGCCGCGCGCTGCGCCTCCGGCAGCAGCGCCAGCGCGCGCGTCACGTCCAGGCGGGTCTCCACGGCGGGGGCGGCGTCGCCGGTGACGGCCGCCGCGGCGCCGGTGCGCGGGGCGTCGCCGTCGGGGCCGGTGCCCTCCTCCAGCGGGCGGGTGGGGCGCGCGGCGCGGCGGCGGGCGCGGTCCAGGCAGGCGTTGACGACGATGCGGTGCAGCCACGTCGTCACCGCCGACTCGCCGCGGAAGCGCCCGGCGGCGCGCAGCGCCGAGACCAGGGCGTCCTGGACGGCGTCGGCGGCCTCCTCGCGGTCGCCGGTGGTGCGCAGCGCCACCGCCCACAGCCGGTCGCGGTGCCGGCGCACGACCTCCCCGAAGGCCTCGGGGTCGCCGGCGACGTGGGCGGCGAGCAGCTCGGCGTCGGTGCGCGGTTCCACCGCGCCGGGCGCGCCGTCCGCGCCGGCGGTCACGGGACGGCGGGCGTGCCCAGCACCCGCACGTCGCCGACCACGACGCGGGACTCGCCGTCGACGTCCGCGGCCTGCGTGAACCACAGCAGCAGCTGGCGGGTGCGCGCCGGCGCGGGCGGGGCCAGGACCTGCGCGCCGCCCGCGGGGGCCTGCGCGAGCACGGCCGAGCCGTCCAGCGGGTTCGCGCCGCCGGGCGTGCTGCGCAGCTCCACCGCGCCGCCGGTGCCCCCGCCGGTCAGCTCCACGGAGGTGACGTCGACGTCCGCGCCGAGGTCCAGCACCAGGCCCACGCCGCTCTTGAGGCCCCCGAAGGAGGCCGAGGCGTACCCCTCGCTGCGCCAGGTGGTGGCCGGGTCGCCGTCGAGCGCGGCGCCGGGGTCGCCGCCCTCGGAGCCGTCGCCCTCGGGGTCGACCGCGCGCGCCCCGGCCACCGGCACCGGGGCCGGTGCCGCGGCCGTCGGGGCGGGCGGGGGCGCCGGCGCGGGGGTGGTGGGCGCGGGCGCCGCGCTCGACGGCGCGCTGGTGGCCACCGGCGCGGCGGCCGGCTCCTCGCCGCCCCCGCCGCCCAGGACGCCGCGCAGCTGCCACAGCGCCAGCACCAGCCCCAGCGCCAGGATGCCGCCGACGAGGGCGAGCACGAGGCGGGAGTCCTCCCGGCCCGGGCGCGCGGTGGAGCGCGGCGCGGTGAACGGCACCGGCGGCTCCTCCTCGGGCACCACCTCGTCGCGGTTCTGCAGCCGGCCGCGGAACTCCGCGGTGGCCAGCTCCCCGCGCATGCGCCGCAGCACGTCGCCGAGGTCGTCCAGCGACCACGGCGCCAGCTGCAGCGCCAGCTCCGCGGGGCCGCGCGGGCCGTCCTCGTGCGGGCCGAACGTCACCGCGCACAGCGTGTCGAGGTCGTTGGGCGCGTCGGCGCGCAGCTCCTTGACGGGCACCGGCGGGTCGTACCGGCCGCCGGTGGTGGGGGCGGTGGGCAGGCCGGGCGCGGCGGGCAGGTCCTCCAGGCGCGGCCAGTGCCCGGTGAGCCCGGCATACACCAGCGCCACCAGGCCCACGGCGTCGGCGCGGTTGGCCAGCGCCGCGGCGCGGGTGGGCGAGACCGCCGGCGGGTCCTCCTGCAGGGCGGACTCCACGCCCACGCCCAGCACGCGCACGACCGCGTCGGGACCGAGCACCACGGACTCCGGCGTCAGCCGGGTGTGGTGCAGGCCGCGGCGGGCGGCGGCCTCCAGGGCGGTGGCGGCCTCGCCGACCAGGCCGCGCACCGCGGCCGGGCTCAGCGGGCCCTCGCGCAGCAGGTCGCCCATCGACCAGCCCTCGACGGCCTCCTCCACGACGAACACCGCGGCGCGCCGCTCCCCGCCGGGGCCCTCGCGCAGGTCGGTGCCGGCGTCCAGCACGCGCGGCACGTGCGGGTCGGTGAGCGTGGCGGCGCGCCGGCCGGCGTCGAGGAACTCCGCGGCGCGCGGGTCGTCGGCCTCGAGGGTGCGCACCCGCACCCACCGGTCCAGCGTGGTGTCCCAGCCGAGGTGGTCGCGCGAGCCCGACGTCGAGGGCAGTTCGCGGTGCAGCACGTAGCGGTCGGCGACGCTGCTGCGGCCAGCCCCGTCCAGTGTGCCCTCCAGGTCCCGGGCGCAGGGGTGCGCCGCCCTCCCCGCCTGCGCGGGCCGGGGACCATGCTAGGGCGGCGTCAGGCCCCGGCCGGGCGGACCGCGCCGTAGAGGCCGGGCATGGTGACGGGCGCCTCACGCACGACGTCGCCGCTGTGCGGGGCGTGCAGCACGCGCCCGCCGCCCAGGTACAGGGCGACGTGGTGGATCGTCGAGGGGTCCGCGCCGCCGGCGTAGAAGACGAGGTCGCCGGGCAGCAGCGCGTCCAGCGGCACCCGCGGCAGCCCGGCGTGCTGCTGCCGGGAGGTGCGCGGCACCGCGGTGCCGGCCTGCCGGTAGGCCCACTGCGTCAGGCCCGAGCAGTCGAAGCTGCCCGGTCCGGTGGCGCCCCAGGCGTAGGGCAGGCCGGTGCGCGTGCGGGCGGCGGCGACGGCGGCCGCGGCGACGCCGGTGGCGGTGGTGCCGGTGGTGTCGGTGGCGGTGGTGCCCGCGGGGTTGCTCGTGCCGGTGGCGGCCCGCGCGGCGGCGTCCGCGACGCCGGCGCGGGCGGCGGCCTCCGCGGCCCGGGCCAGGGCCTCGGCGCGGGCGCGCTCCTCCTCGGCGGCGGCGGCGCGCACCACCTCGGCGTCGGCGCCGGCGAGCAGGCGCTGCTGCTCGGCCAGGGCCGCCTCGACGCGCTCGCGCGCCGCCCCGGCGGCCCGCTGCGCCGCGGCCTCCTCCTCGCGCACCCGCGTCAGCCGCTCGAGGGCCGCGGCGGCCGCCTCGTCGGCGGTGCGCGCCCCGCTGAGCGCGGCGACGTCCAGGGCGCGGGCGGCGCGCACGGCGCGGGTGCCGGCGGCCGCGCCGTGCAGCCCGTCGGGGGTACCGGCGGCCAGGGCGCCGGCGAGCCGCCGCGCCGCGGAGAGCTGACCGCCGGCGCCGGCCGCGTACAGCGAGCGCACGCGGCGGGCCGCGTCGGCGCCGGTGGTGCGGCGCGCGCCCTCGGCGCGCTCCAGGGCGGCCTGCGCGGCGACCTCCTCGCCGATCGCGGCGCGGGTGCCCTCGACGGCGGTGAGGTGCTCCTCCACGGCCACCGACGCCTCGGTGCGCAGCGCCTCCACGCGCTCGCGCAGCGCGGCGGCCCGCTCGCGCAGCCGCGCACCCTCGGCAGCCGGAGCGGCGGCGGGGGTGCTCGCGGCGGGGGAGGGGGCCGGCGCGGCGGCGGCGCCCCCGGCCGCGCACGGCAGCAGCAGCGCCGCGCCCAGCAGCGCCGCCAGCGCCCCGCGCACGCCCCCCGCGCCCCCGCGCACCCCGGTCCCCACACCGGCTGCATCGGCGCGCGCGCACCGGACCTGCACCCCCCGGACGGGTGGCGCGTGCCCGCCGGGCCCGCGCATCGGCGACCATCGGGGCGTGAGCACAGCCCGCCGCCCGGCCCCCGCCGTCCCGCCCGAGCCCCCGGCGCACGAGGACGCGCGCGACTCGGTGGCCCGCTCCAGCGCCCTGATGGCCTCCGGGACGCTGGTGTCGCGGCTGCTGGGGTTCGTGCGCACGGCCGTGCAGGGCGCGGCCCTGGGCGCCGGCGCGCAGGTGGGGGCGGTGACGTTCGACGTGGCCAACAAGGCCCCGAACGTCTTCTACATGCTGCTGGCCGGCGGCGTGCTCAACGCGGTGCTCGTGCCGCAGATCGTGCGGGCCCTGAAGCGGCCCGACGGCGGCGCGGACTACGTCAACCGGCTGGTGACGCTGTCGCTGGTGCTCATGGCGGCCGCGACGGTGCTGCTGACCGCCGCGGCGCCGCTGGTGGTGCGCCTGTACGCGTCGCAGAAGTGGGAGGGCGACTGGGTCGCCCTGGCCACCGCGATGGCGTACTGGTGCCTGCCGCAGGTGTTCTTCTACGGCCTGTACACGGTGCTGGGGCAGGTCCTCAACGCCAAGGGCCGCTTCGGCGCCTACATGTGGGCGCCGGTGCTCAACAACGTCGTGGCGGTCGCCGGGCTCGTCGTCTTCCTCGTCGTGGCCTCGGGGTCGGCGCGCCAGTGGTCGGCCGGCGACTTCGACCCCTCCGCGGTGGCCGTGCTGGCGGGCACCTCCACGCTGGGCATCGTCGTGCAGGCGCTGGTGCTGTTCTGGCCGCTGCACCGCGCCGGCTTCCGCTACCGGCCCCGGTGGGGCTTCCGCGGGGTGGGCCTGCGCAGCGCCGGGCGGGTGGCGGGCTGGACGTTCGCCGCGGTGGTGGCCGGTCAGCTCGTCTTCGTGGCCACCACGCAGGTGACCACGGCCGCGGCCGCCGAGCTGGACGACCTGGGGCTGCAGGGCGCCACGAACGCCTCCTACACCCCGGCCTTCCTGCTGTTCATGCTGCCGCACTCGCTGGTGGCGGTGTCGCTGGTGACGGCGCTGTTCACCCGCCTGAGCGCCTCGGCCGCGGCCGGCGACACCGCCGCGGTGCGGCGCGACTTCTCCTACGGCGCGCGCACCGTGCTGGTGGCGGGGGTGCTGGCCACGGCGGCGCTGGTGACCCTGGGCCCGCAGATCGGGGTGGCGCTCTTCCCCGCCGGCGACGGCCGCTTCGTGGGGCAGGTCGTCGCGGCGATGGCGGTGGGGCTGGTGCCCTTCAGCGTCACCTACCTCGTGCAGCGCGTCTTCTACGCCTACGAGGACGCCCGGACCCCCTTCACGGTCTCCCTCGTGGTGGCGCTGGTGATGGCCGCCGGGGACCTGGTGTGCTGGCTGGTGGTGCCGGCGCAGTGGAAGGTCGTCGGCGTCGGCGTCGCGATGAGCGCGTCCAACGCGGTCGGCGTGGTGCTGGGCCTGGTGCTGCTGCGCCGGCGGCTGCGCTCCCTGGACGGGCGCGGCCTGGACGGGCACCGGCTGCTGCGCACCCTCGTGCGCGCGCTGGTCGTGGGCGCGCTCTCCGGCGGGGCCGCGCACGGGGTGACGCGGCTGGCGGCCCCGCTGGGCGGGGCGTGGGCCGTGCAGGTCGGCACCGTCGTCGTCGGCGGGCTGGTGCTGCTGGTGCTGTTCACCGCGCTGTGCCGGGCGATGCGGGTGAGCGAGCTGGACGCCCTGGTCGGCCCGCTGCTGCGCCGCCTACCCCTGCCCGGTCGGCGCTGAGGGGCGCTGCCCGCCCGCCGCGCCGGGCTGCGCGTCCGGCCCGTCCCCGGCACCGGCACCGTCCGCGGGAGCGGGACCGGTGCCGGCGGGCGGGCGCCGCCGGTCCCCGCCCACGTCGGCGTGCGGGACCTCGTCCACGCGGCGCCGCCCGCGCTTGACGGCGCGCACCACGCCGGCGACGAGCAGCGCGCCGGCGCCGCCGCCGACGAGCCCGGTCAGCCAGCCCTCCAGGTCGGCGCGCACGTTGACGTCGATGCCGACGGGCTCGCCCAGGCGCGTGCCGGCGGGGGTGCGCAGCTGCGCCTCGACGACGACGCTGCCGTTGGCCAGGGCCCGCACGGGCACCGCCACGCGCTGCTGCCCGCCGGCGGGGACCGTCACGCGCGGCACCGCGGCCAGCTGCACGCGCGGGCTGCGCGGGCGCAGCACCAGGTCCACCCGCACGGGCGCGGCGAGCTCGTTGACGACGGTGACGGGCAGCTCGGAGCGGGTCGCGGCCAGGTTGATGACGCTGCCGGGCAGCAGCCGCACCCCGCCCGCGAAGGCCTCCACCCGCTCCTGCGCGCGGCGGCGGGCGGCGGGCAGCTCGGCGGCGTGCCCGCGCCAGGACGCCGCCAGCAGCATCAGCGCCGAGCGCTGCAGCGCCCCGGTGGCCGGGTCGGCGCCCTGCAGGGCGCTGGCGGTGTCCTCGACGGCGGCGCGCAGGCCGGCGACGGCGGCCACGTGCGCGGCGGGCAGCGCGGCCCGCGCCTCGTCCCGGCCGGTCACGGGCGCGTCGGTGCGCTCGACGTCCGGCACGGGGGTGGCCAGCAGCTCCGGCAGCGGCTGCCAGGACGCCCAGCCGGAGGCCTCCACGGCCCCCACGAGCCGCTGCACCGCGCCCGGGCGCGGGTCGAAGGAGCGCGGCGCCACCAGCAGCAGGGCGCGCGGCGCGTTGGGCCGCTGCAGGGTGGTGGTGGCGGTCTCGGCCACGGCGCGCTGCACGAGCGCGGTGTCGGCGCCGGCGCCGCCGCCGGTGGTGTCGGCGGTGGCGTCGGCGCGCTGCAGCAGCGCGGACAGGGAGCTGTCGGCGACGAGGCCGGCCAGGGTGCCGGCGCCGTCGGCGCGCACGTCGGCGCGGCCGGTGGGGGTGTACGTCAGCTCGTCGTCGGTGGGCAGGCACCGGTCGTCCAGGACCACCGCGCGCGCGCCGGCGCGCGCGGCCAGGGCGAGCTGCGCCTGGTCGGCGCTCTCGCCGGCGGGCCAGGCCACGTCGGTGAGGACGGTGGCGCCGCCCAGGGCGGCGGCGGCGTCCGCGCGGGCGGCGGTGGCCGCGCCCAGCAGCCCGGCGCCGCCGGGGGCGGCGGCCAGCGCCGCCAGGTCGGGGTCGCCGTGGGGCAGGACCAGCACGGCCCGGCCCTCGGCGGCGGCGCCCAGCCGCTCGCGCCAGGAGCGCAGGGCGGCCTCGACGGCGCCGGCGTCGCCGTCCCCGGCGGGCAGCTCGGTGCCGGTGCCCGCGCCCTGACCGGCGGGCTCGGCGCCCGGCGCGGCCCCGGCGGCCGGCGCGCCGCCGTCCCCGTCGCCGGGGGCCTGCGCGCCGGCGGGGCGGGCCGGGGCGGTGGCCAGCACGGCGGGGTCCAGCGCCCAGGCGGTGCGCGGGTCGGCGGAGGCGTCGAGCACCCGGCCCAGCCGGCCGCCGGTGGCGCCGGCCAGGCCGGTGGCGTCGGCGGTGCGCCCGGCCACGAGCGGCAGCAGCAGCGTCAGCCGGGTGGGCCGCACGCCGTGCGGGGCGGAGACGAGGAAGGTGCGCGCCAGCCCGGCGCGCGCGCCGCCGCCGTCGAGGACCTCCACGGCCGCCGGGTGCGCGCCCTCCCCGGTGCCCAGCGCGGCGGCGTCCAGGACGAGCAGCACCTCCGCGTCCCCGCCCGCGGCCAGGCGCCCGTCGGCGACGGCGACGGCCTCGGAGGTCACGGTGGTGCGCCCCAGCGAGGCGGTGGGCGAGGCCTGCTCCCAGCGGTCCAGGGCGTCGCGGCCCACCACGGTGGAGCGCTGGGCGACCAGCCGCGCGCGCAGGCCCGTCAGCGCCGCGCCGCCGCCGTGGCGCACCCGCGCCCGCACGGTCACCACGGCGCGGGCGGGGTCGGCGGTGTCGTAGGCGGTGGGGGTGACGTCCTGCACGGACACCCGCAGCGGCAGCGCCGCGGCGGCGGGGGAGGCGGTGGGGGAGGCGGTGCCCGCCGCGGCCGCGGCCGGCGCCCCGACCAGGCCCGTCAGCCCGGCGAGCCCGGCGAGCACCTCGCGCCGGCGCGGGCCCGCGGGCGCTCCGCCGGCGCTCACGCCAGTTCGCCCAGGCGCTGCACGGCCGCCTCCACGGCGCGCCGCTCGTTGGGGAACGCCAGCCGCGCGTCGAGCTCGCTGAAGGGCACCCACGCCACGTCCACGGCCTCGGCGTCCGGGTCGTTCTCCACGGTCAGGCGCCCGCCGACGGCCTTGAGCAGGAACAGGTGCACGACCTTGTGGATGCGCCGGCCCTCGACGGAGAACCAGTAGTCGATGCTGCCCAGGCCCTCCACGACGACGCCGCGGATGCCGGTCTCCTCCTCGATCTCGCGCACCGCGGTCTCCTCGAGGGTCTCGGCCCCCTCCGGGTGCCCCTTGGGCAGGCACCACTCCAGGCGCCCGGCGCGGTTGAGCCGGCAGATCACGGCCGCGCGCGGCTCGCCGGAGCTGACGTCGACGACGAGGCCGCCGGAGGAGGTCTCCTGCACGGTCGGCAGCCGTCGGCGCGGCTCCCGGGCAGGTCTGACCATCGGCTCACTGTAGCCAGGCCCGTGGTGCGCCTCTGGCACCCTTGGACCTCGTGCTCCCCCCCGACGGACCCGCAGGACCCGACCCCGACGACGCGGCGCGAGCGCTGGAGCGCGCGCTGGACGAGGCGCGCGCCCGCGCGGTGCGCGCCCTGGAGCCGGTGATGCCGGTGCTGGTGGACCTGGGCCGCCGCTTCGAGGCGGCCGGGCACGAGCTGGCGCTGGTGGGCGGCCCGGTGCGCGACGCGTTCCTGGGCCGGCGCTCGGCGGACCTGGACTTCACCACCGGCGCCCGCCCCGACGACACGGTCGCGATCCTCAAGCGCTGGGGCGACGCGTTCTGGGAGGTGGGCCGCGACTTCGGCACCATCGGCGCGCGCAAGCGCTCCGGCGGCGTGGACGTCGTGGTGGAGGTGACGACGTACCGCTCGGAGAGCTACGACCCGGCCTCGCGCAAGCCGGAGGTCTCCTACGGCGACGACCTGGTGGGGGACCTGTCGCGGCGCGACTTCACCGTCAACGCGATGGCGCTGCGGCTGCCGTCGCTGGACTTCGCCGACCCGCACGACGGGCTGACGGACCTGGCCGCGGGCGTGCTGCGCACCCCGGTGACCGCCGAGCAGTCCTTCTCCGACGACCCGCTGCGGATGATGCGCGCGGCGCGCTTCGCGGCGCAGCTGCGGCTGCGGGTGGCGCCGGACGTGCAGGCGGCGATGGGCGCCATGGCCGGGCGCATCGCGATCGTCTCCGCGGAGCGGGTGCGCACGGAGCTGGAGAAGCTGCTGCTGGGCGCGGACCCCGTGGCGGGGCTGCGGCTGCTGGTGGACTCGGGCCTGGCCGACCACGTGCTGCCCGAGCTGCCGGCGCTGAAGCTGGAGATCGACGAGCACCACCGCCACAAGGACGTCTACGAGCACTCCCTGACCGTGCTGCAGCAGGCCATCGACCGCGAGGACGGGCCGGGGGGCGACGTGCCGGGCCCGGACCTGCTGCTGCGGCTGTCGGCGCTGCTGCACGACGTGGGCAAGCCGCGCACGCGCCGCTTCGAGCCCGGCGGCGGGGTGAGCTTCCACCACCACGAGGTGGTCGGCGCCAAGATGGTCGCCAAGCGGCTGAAGGCGCTGCGCTTCGACAACGACACCGTCAAGGCCGTGGCGCGCCTGACCGAGCTGCACCTGCGCTTCCACGGCTACGGCGACGGGGAGTGGACGGACTCGGCGGTGCGCCGCTACGTCACCGACGCCGGCCCGCTGCTGCCGCGCCTGCACAAGCTGACCCGCAGCGACTGCACCACGCGCAACCAGCGCAAGGCGAACCGCCTGGCCGCCGCCTACGACGACCTGGAGGTGCGCATCGCGCGCCTGCGCGAGCAGGAGGAGCTCGACGCGGTCCGCCCCGACCTGGACGGCACGCGGATCATGGAGCTGCTGGGCATCGGGCCCTCGCGCACGGTGGGGCGGGCCTACCAGCACCTGCTGGCGCTGCGGATGGAGCGCGGCCCGCTGGGCGAGGAGGCGGCCCGCGAGGAGCTGCTGGCGTGGTGGGCGCAGCAGCCCGAGTCGCAGCCGCAGCCCGAGCGGCAGGGCGGCGAGTAGCGGGGGTCGCTCAGGCGGCGAAGACGCGCACGCGGTTCTTGCCCGCCGCCTTGGCCGCGTACATCGCCACGTCCGCGTGCTGCACGACCTGCTCGGCGTCCTCGCCGGGGCGGCGGTGCGCCACCCCGACGCTCGCGCCCACGCGCACCGGGCCGCCGGGCAGCTCCACGGGCTGCACGACGGCCTCGACGACCCGCTCGGCCAGGTCGGCGACGGCCGGCTCGTCGGGGTCGCGCAGCAGCACGGCGAACTCGTCGCCGCCCAGGCGCGCGCACAGGTCGCCGGCGCGCACGGTGGCGCGCAGCCGGGCGGCGACGGCGCGCAGCAGCTCGTCGCCGGCGGCGTGGCCGCGCCCGTCGTTGACGGCCTTGAAGTCGTCGAGGTCGACGAAGGCGACGCTGAAGCGCGCGCTGGCCGCGTGCGCGGCGGCGGCCAGCGCCTCGGTGAAGGCGGTGCGGTTCGCCAGCCCGGTGAGCGCGTCGGTGCGGGCCTGCTCGGCCAGGGCCCGGTGCGCGTCGCTGTTGCGCAGCGCCAGCACCACCTGCGTCATGACGGCGCGCAGCGCGGGCACGCCCTCGGCGGCCAGGCGGCCGCGTGCGCCGACGAGCAGCCAGGCGCCCTCCCGGCCGGGGTTGGGCAGCGCGATCCACTCCGCGCCGGGGAGGAGGGCGTCCAGGCCGGTGCCGGTGAGGAGCACGGGCCGGTCGTCGCGGGGCCGGGCGGGCAGGACCACCCCGGTCAGCACCGGCGGCGGCTGGAGCACCCAGGTGCCGGTGGTCGCCAGGGGGCGGGCGCCGTCGGGGGCGACCTCGACGAGCACGCTCACCAGCCCGGGGGTGGACCCGCACACCTCGGTGGCGGCGCGCACGCCCCGCCCGGTGATCTCGTCGCGCTCGCGCAGGGTGAGCAGGTCGCGGCCGAGGGAGCCGAGCGCGGCGTCGCGGTGCTGCGCCTGCTCGCGGGCGAACAGGCCGTTGGCGAGGTGGCGGGCGCCGGCGGTGGTCAGCAGGAGCAGCGGGACGCAGCCGAGCACGGCGTCCGCGGTGCCGGGGCCGTGGTGGCCGGGCACCGCGGACCAGAACGGCAGACCGGCCAGCAGGCCCAGCGCGGCGCCGGCGCAGTGCAGCCACACCCGGCGGGTGCTGCCGTAGACCGCGCGGAACCACAGCGCGGGGAAGGCCGTGCCCAGCGCGAGGGTCGAGGGCGAGGCCAGGGCGGTGCAGGCGGCCAGCAGCAGCGCCTCGACGACGTCGCCGGCGAGGCGGGCGCGCCGGGTGGCGTAGCGGTGCACCCACACGCCGCCGAGCGCCGCGGTCGTCGCCGCGAACAGCAGCGCCGCCACCGGCTCCGCGGACCGCACCACGGGCGGCACCAGCAGCGCCGCGGACAGCAGCACCAGCAGGCAGTACAGCCGGCGCGTCTGCTCCACGAGCCCCGCGGGACGCCGCCAGGGCGCGCGCCCCCGCACCCGGTCCCCCGCCACGTCCACCGCCCGTCCCGGGCCGCCGCCGGCCCGCTCCGGGGCCCCCGGCGACCTGCCCGCCGGACCCTGCCCCCGTCTCCTGATCGGGTGGCGCGGCGCCGCACCGGAGCACCCGTCGGGGTGAGGGCGGCCCGCCGGGTCGTCCGCGGTGCCGGGGCCGTCCGGGCCGGCGGCAGGTGTCGAGGGCGCCGGGGCGGGGTAGGTGACCGTCATGGCAACCACCGACGAGGTCCTGCACGCCGTCCGCGACGCCACCTACCCGGCGGGCAAGGACGACCTGCTCGCCACCGCGCAGGCGGCGGGCGCGAGCGAGGACGTGCTCAAGGCGCTGCGGGCGCTGCCCGTGGAAGACTACGCGAACGCGCAGGAGGTGACGCGCTCGGTGCCCACCGAGGAGGCGCCGACGGACGCGCACACCGCCGCGCAGCAGGCGCGCGGGCAGGCGACCTCGCGCATCGCCGCGGGCGAGCGCGAGGTCCCGCCGGACCCCACGGACTACTGACCCGCTGACGGCCCGGCCCGCCGGGGCGCCCCGCGCTCAGCGCGCGGGCGCGCCCTCGGCGGCCAGGATGCGCTGCACCACGTCCGGCGGCAGGACGAACAGCTCCTCGCCGTCGCCGGGGGCCGCCACCGCCAGGACGGTGGCGCGCACGCCGGCCGCGTCCACGTCGAGCAGGCACGCGCCGCTGCCGCGCAGCACCCGCTCGCAGCCGGGCTCGACGAGGACGTCGGTGCGGTTGGCCACGCCGGGCGCCACGACCGCGGTGGTCCCGCCGGGCAGGGTCGCCACGTAGGGGTGGTGGTAGTGCCCGCTGAGCACGGCGCGCACGTCGGTGCCGGCGATCGCGTCCAGCAGCGCCTGCGGCTCCTGCAGGCGCAGGCCCTCGTGCAGCACCGTCGGCGCGGGCAGCGGGGGGTGGTGCACCACGACGAGGGTGCCCCGCGGGGCGGGCTCGGCGAGCGTGGCGCGCAGCTGCTCGAGCTGCTCCTCGCCCAGCGCGCCGTAGCCGAAGCCGGGCACGGAGCTGTCCAGCACCACCAGGCGCAGGCCGCCGGCGTCGTGCACGGAGCGCGGCGGGCCCAGGACGCGGGTGAACGGTTCGGTGAGGTCGTGGTTGCCCGCCGCCCAGGCCACGACGCCGGCGCCGTGCTCGCGGGCGAAGGCGCCCACGAGGTCGCGCGCGGTCTCGTAGGAGGCGGTCGAGCCGTCGTCGGAGACGTCGCCGGAGACGACGACGGCGTCCAGCGGGCCCACGCCGGCCAGCGAGGTCAGCACGTGCCGCAGCACGGCGGTGGTGTCGACCTTGCCGCCGCCGTGCCGGCCGCCGGGGGCCGTCAGGTGCGTGTCGGACAGCAGCAGGACGCGCGTCACCGCGCCTCCCCGTCCCCGTCCTCGTCCCCGCCCGGGGCGGCGCCGGCGAGGGTGTCCTCGTCGTCCCCGCCCCTGCCACCGCCGCCGTTCCCGTTCCCGTTCCCGCCGCCGTTCCCGCCGCCGTTCCCGCCGCCGTTGCCTCCGCCGTTCCCGTTGCCGCCGCCGTTGCCGTTGCCGCCGCCGCGGGTGGCGGCGCCGGAGGGGTTGGCCGTGGCCGAGGACGTGGCGCCCGCCGTCGGGCTCTCCGTCGCCGAGCCGGTCGGGCTCGACGTCGGGCTGGAGGTGGGGCTGGACGTCGGGCTGGGCTCGCTCTCCTCGGGCGCCACGACGAGGCTGATGGAGGTGCCCACGTCCACGGCGCTGTCCGCGGGCAGGCTCTGGCTGACCACCGTGCCCGGCTCGCCGGAGCCGCTGGAGCCCTCGGAGGCGTTGACGTTCAGCCCGAGGTCGTTGAGCGTGGACTGCGCGTCGTCCAGGCTCTGCCCGGTCACGTCCGGCACGGTCACCTGCCCGCTGGCGACGTAGATCGTCACCTCGGTGCCGCGCGCCACGTCCGCGCGCGCCGCGGGGTCGGTGCGCACCACGGTGCCGCGCTCGGCGCCGGGGTCCTCGTCGGTGGACTCCACCGAGCCGGTCTCCAGGCCCGCCGAGCGCAGCTCGGCGCGCGCGTCGGCCTGGCTCTGCCCGCTCACGTCGGGGACCGTCACCTGCTCGGGGCCGGTGGAGACCGTCAGCGTCACCGCGGTGCCCACGGCGACCTGCCGCCCGACGGCGGGGTCGGCGCCGATCACGTTCCCGGCGGGCACGTCGGCGCTGGGGGCCTGCTGCACGACCGGCTCGAGGTCGGCGTCGCGCAGGAGCTGCTCGGCCTGCGCCTGGGGCAGGCCGTCGACGGCGGGCACGGCCACCGCCGCGGGCGAGGACGACGCCGACGGGTCCGGGCTTCCACCGCTGCCGTCCACGAGCGCGTAGCCCACGCCGGCGATCCCGCCGAGCAGGACGAGCACGAGCAGCACCCACGGCCAGCGCTTGCGCCGCTCCTCCTCCGGCGGCGCCGCGTCGGGGTCGTCCACGCGCGGCAGCGCCCCGGTGCCGCCGGCGAGGGCGCCGGCCCCGGCCACCGGCGGGACGGCGCGGGTGGCGGCGGTGGCCGGTCCGGCCGGCGGCAGCGCCGTCGTGGCCCCCTCCACGGGCACCGCGGTGGTCGGCGCGAAGCTGGCCCCGCGCAGCGGGCGGCCCTCCACGGCGCGGCGCAGGTCGTCGGCGAAGTCGGCGGCGCTCTGGTAGCGGTGCTCGCGGTCCTTGCTCAGCGCCATGAGCACGACCTGGTCCACGGCGGGCGGGATGCCGGGCACCAGGGCGCTGGGCGGCTTGGGCTGCTCCGAGACGTGCTGGTAGGCCACCGCGACGGGCGCGTCGCCGGTGAACGGCGGGCGGCCGGTGAGGATCTCGTAGAGCAGGCAGCCGGTGGAGTACAGGTCGCTGCGGGCGTCGACGGTCTCCCCGCGCGCCTGCTCGGGGGAGAGGTACTGCGCGGTGCCCATCACCGCGGAGGTCTGGGTGAGCGTGGCGGAGGAGTCGCTGACGGCGCGGGCGATGCCGAAGTCCATCACCTTCACCTCGCCCGCCGGCGTGATCATCACGTTGGCGGGCTTGATGTCGCGGTGGACGATGCCCTTGGTGTGGCTGTACTCCAGCGCCCCCAGCACGCCCTCGGTGATGGAGAGCGCCTCGGTGATCGCCAGCGGGTGGTCGGTGCGCAGCACGTCGCGCAGCGTGCGGCCCTCCACGTACTCCATGACGATCCACGGCAGGTCCACGGGCGCGCCGCCGTGCTCGACGACCTGGTCGGCGCCGGTGTCGTAGACCGCGACGATGGAGGGGTGGTTCAGCCCGGCGGCGGCCTGCGCCTCGCGCCGGAAGCGCGCCTGGAAGGAGGGGTCGCGCGCCAGGTCGGAGCGCAGCAGCTTGACGGCCACCACCCGCCCCAGCCGGGTGTCGCGCGCGACGTGGACCTCCGCCATGCCGCCGCGCCCGAGGAGGGCGCCGACCTCGTAGCGCCCGCCGAGCAGCCGCGGCGACGCCTGCCCCCCGCCGCCGGTCGATGCGTCCGTCACTGCGCTCCCCGTCCCCGTCGTGCCCGTCGTGCCCGTCGTCCCTCGTCCGCGGCCCGCTCCCGGGCCGCTCCCGCCTCAGCCACCGAGCGCCGCCTCCATGACCCGCTTGGCCACCGGGGCCGACAGCCGCCCGCCGTAGGCGCTGTCCACGGACCCGCCGTCCTCGATGACCACGGCCACGGCGACCTGCCGGTCGCCCTGCTGCGCCCAGGAGGTGAACCAGGCGTAGGGCGTCTGGCCCGCGCCGCGCTGGGCGGTGCCGGTCTTGCCGCCGACGTCCACGCCGTCGATGCGCGCGCGGGTGCCGGTGCCGGACTCCACGACGGCCCGCATCATGTCCTGCAGGGTGGCGGCGGTCCCGGAGCTGACCGCGCGGCCGAGCTCCCTGGGGGAGGGCTCCTCCACCACGTCCAGGGAGTCGTCGTCGCGCACGTTGGCGATGAGGTTGGGCTGCATGACGACCCCGTCGTTGGCGATGGCCGCGGAGATCATCGCGACCTGCAGGGGGGTGGCCTTGTCGTCCCCCTGCCCGATCGCGGAGTACGCCAGCAGCGGCCCGGTGGCGTCCTCGGGGTAGGTGCTCTGCGTGACGCTCAGCGGGGTGGACAGCGGCTGCTCGAAGCCGAACGCCTTCGCCTGCGCGTCCAGGGCGTCGGCGCCGAGGTCGAGGCCGAGCCGGCCGAAGGCGGTGTTGCAGGAGATGCGCAGCGCGTCGCGCAGGCTGACCTGGTCGTTCGGGCCGCAGGCGGTGCCCTCGTCGTTGCTCAGGGTGTTGCTGGTCTGCGGCAGGTCCAGCTCCTGCGGGCCGGCCAGCAGGGTGTCGGCGGTGTAGTCGCCGCTCTCCAGGGCCGCCGCGGCGGTGACGAGCTTGAACGTCGAGCCCGGCGGGTACAGCGCGCCGGTGGTGCGGTTGATGAGCGGGTCGTCCTCGTCGCCGGTGAGCCGCTCCCACGCCTGCCCGGCGGCCGCGCCGTCGTGGGTGGCCAGCGCGTTCGGGTCGTAGCTGGGCGCGGAGACCATGGCGAGCACGTCGCCGGTGGCCGGGTCCAGCGCCACGACGGCGCCCTTGCGCCCGTCGAGGGCGTCCCAGGCGGCCTGCTGCACCTCGGGGCGGATCGTCAGCGTCACCGAGGCGCCCTTGGGCTCCTCCCCGGTGAGCAGGCTGGACAGCCGCCGGTAGAACAGCTCGTCGGCGGTGCCGGAGAGGACGTCGTTCTCGGCGCGCTCGACGCCGGAGGTGCCGTAGCGGATCGAGTAGTAGCCGGTGACCGGCGCGTACAGCTCCCCGGCGGGGTACTGGCGCTGGTACTGGTAGGCGTCGTCGACCGGGGCGCTGGTGGCCACCGCCTGCCCGGCGCCGACGAGGATCGCCCCGCGCTCGCGGCCGAACTCCGCGTAGAGCTGGCGGCTGTTGCCGGGCATGGCGTTCAGGTCCCCGGCGCGCACGAACTGGATCCACGTCGTGGAGGCGAACAGCGCGAAGAAGAGGAAGGCGACGACGGCGGAGAGCCTGCGCAGGGGCCGGTTCACGGCAGCCTCACCGCCTGGGTGACGCCGGTGTCGCCGGCCTCGGGGCCGTTGCGGACCTCCGGGGCGGGCCGGCGGGCCAGGTCCGAGACCCGCAGCAGCAGCGCCACGACGATCCAGTTCGACACCAGCGAGGAGCCGCCGGCGGCCAGGAACGGCGTGGTCAGGCCGGTCAGCGGGATGACGCGGGTGACACCGCCGACGACGACGAACACCTGCAGCGCCACCGAGAACGCCAGGCCGGCGGCGAGCAGCTTGCCGAAGCCGTCGCGCACGCCGATCGCGGTGCGCAGGCCCCGCTCGACGAGCACGCCGTACAGCAGCAGCACGGCGAACAGCCCCACCAGGCCCAGCTCCTCGCCGAAGGAGGCGTAGACGAAGTCGGAGTTGGCGAAGGGCACGATGTCGGGGCGGCCGCGGTCCAGGCCTGTGCCCAGCAGCCCGCCGTTGGCCATGCCGTACAGGCCCTGCAGGAGCTGGTAGGCGCGGTCGGCGTTCTCCGGCTCGAAGGGGTGCAGCCAGATGTCCACGCGGCTGCGCACGTGCGACATCGTCGTGGCGGCGAACACCGCCCCGGCGGCGAACAGCGCCAGGCCGATGACGATCCAGCTGACCCGCTCGGTGGACACGTACAGCACGGCCACGAACAGCCCGAAGAACAGCAGCGAGGTGCCCAGGTCGCGCTGGAGCACCAGCACGCCCACGCTGGCGGCCCACGCCAGCAGGATCGGGCCGAGGTCGCGCGCGCGCGGCAGCCGCAGGAACAGCACCTTCGGCCCCGTCAGCGACAGCGCGTCGCGGTGCACCACGAGGTAGCCGGCGAAGAACACCGCCAGCGCGATCTTGGCGATCTCGCCGGGCTGGAAGGACAGCGGCCCCACGCCGACCCAGATGCGCGCGCCGTTGATCTCCCGGCCCAGGCCGGGCACCAGCGGCAGCACGAGCAGCACCAGGCCGGCGACCATCGCGGTGAAGGTGTAGCGGCGCAGGATGCGGTGGTCGCGCAGGCCCACGACGACGACGGCGGCCGCGGCGACCCCCAGGGCGGACCAGACGAACTGCCGGGAGGCGGCGGCGGTCTCCTCGGCCAGGTCCAGGCGGTGGATCATCACCAGGCCCAGGCCGTTGAGCAGCGTGGCCACCGGCAGCAGCACCGGGTCCGCGTGCGGGGCGCGCCAGCGCAGCAGCAGGTGCAGCACCACGGCCAGGGCGCCCAGGCCCCCGCCGTGCAGCAGCAGCCCCGCCGGCAGGCTGCCCTCGCCGGTCAGGCCCACGACGGCCCACGCGCCGCACGCGATGAGCACGGCGCCGACGACGAGCACGAGCTCGACGTTGCGGCGCGTGGTCGGGTACACGGGCAGGACGGTGGCCATCAGCCGACCCCTCCGCAGTCCTCGGCGGGCGCGTCGCCGGTGGCCGTGCCGCTCGGCGTGGCGCCCGGGGTGGTCGTGGTGGCGGGGGCCCCCGGCGCGGCGGGCGTGCCCGTGGCCGCGGCGGGCGCGAGCACGGGCTCCGTCGCGGCGGCGGTGGGCTGCCCGGTGGGCGGGGCGGTGGGCGGGGCGGTGGCGGTGGGCGCGGGGGAGGGCGTGCGCGCGGCCGCGCGGCAGTCCGCCGCGATGCCCTCCAGCTCGTCGATCGTCTCGCGCGCCGCGGCCAGGCTCGTCGAGCTCAGGCGCCCGCTGACCAGCGAGACGTACCTGCTGGGCAGGTCGGAGAGCTCGATGCCGGTGCGCTCGACCACCCGCGAGGTGCTCACCGGGCCGACGTCCTGCGTCAGCCCGCGGAAGAGCGCCACGTTGCCGCCGTCGACGCCCACGAAGTACTGCTGCTGGCTCCAGCGCCACCCGGCCCACGCGCCGCCGGCGAGCAGCAGCAGGAGCACCAGCGGCCCGGCGACCCACCGCAGGCGGCGCCGGCGCCGCCGGCGCGCCTCCTCGGCGGGGTCGGGGCCCGGATCGTCGTCCTCCTGGTCGTCGTCGCCGGCGGCCCGCAGCGCCGCCGCCCGCGCGGCCGGGGTGCCGGCGGCGCTGGAGCGGCGGGGCCGGTGGAACGCGGCCGCGCCCACGACCTGCGGGGTCGTCGAGGGCGGCGGGCCGCCGCCGAGCTCGACGACGTCGGCCACGACGCAGGAGACGTTGTCGGGCCCGCCGCCGCGCAGCGCCAGCTCGACCAGGCGCTCGCACGTGACGTCGGGCGCCTCCCCGGCGGCCAGGGTCTCGGCCAGCGTCTCGTGGCTGACGACGCCGGACAGTCCGTCCGAGCACAGCAGGTAGCGGTCCCCGGGGCGCGCCTCGCGCACCGAGACGTCGGCGGTGTCGTCGTCGCGGCCCGTGAGCACCCGCATGATCACCGAGCGCTGCGGGTGGCGCTCGGCCTCCTCGGCGCTGATGCGGCCCTCGTCGATGAGGGACTGCACGTAGCTGTGGTCGCGGGTGAGCTGGGTGAGCTGCCCGTCGCGCAGCAGGTAGCCGCGCGAGTCGCCGATGTGCGCGAGCACCAGGCGCGAGCCGGCGCGCAGCACCGCGGTGACGGTGGTGCCCATGCCGGCCAGCTCGGGCTCGTCGTGCACGCGCCGGCGCAGCTGCTCGTTGGCGGCCTCCAGCGCGCGGTGCAGGTGCTCGGCGGCGTCGTCGCTGCCGTGCGACTCGCCGTCCAGCACGGACAGCTCGCCCACGGCCAGGGAGGAGGCGACGTCGCCGCCGGCGTGCCCGCCCATGCCGTCGGCGACGACGAGCAGGTGCGGGCCGGCGTAGCCGGAGTCCTGGTTGGTGGAGCGCACCAGCCCGACGTCGGACCGGGCGGCGTAGCGCAGGGCGATGGCCACGGCCCGCTCACCTCCGCAGTTCGAGCACGGTCCGCCCGATGCGCAGCGGCGTGCCGGGTTCGAAGGGCTGCGGGGTGGTCAGGCGCTCGCGCCCCAGGTGGGTGCCGTTGGTGGACTGCAGGTCCTCCACGACCCAGCCGGCGCCGCCCTGCGCGGGCGTGATGCGCACGTGGCGGGTGGAGGCGTACTCGTCGTCCAGGACGAGGGTGCAGTCCGCGCCGCGGCCGATGAGCACCGGCGCCTGCCCCAGCGCCAGCGTGGTGCCGCGCAGGGAGCCCTCGGTGACGACCAGGGTGGCGCGCTCGCGCCGCGGCGCGGGGGCCGGTGCCTCCGGCTCCGCCTCGGCGCGGGCGCGGCGCGGGCGCTCGCGCTCGGTGCGCCGCGCGGTGACGCGGGTGCCCAGCAGGTCGGTGCGCAGCACGCCGACCACGGCCAGCACGAAGGCCCACAGCAGGGCCAGCAGGCCGAGCCGCAGCACGGTCAGGGTGAGCTCGCTCACGGGCTCCTCAGGTCCAGCCCTCGTCGCGGCGCGGGGCGCGGTAGACCGCGCGGGTGCGCCCGAGGGTGATCGTCGCGCCGTCGAAGAGGTCGGTGGAGGAGACGCGCTCACCGTCCAGGAAGGTGCCGTTGGTGGAGCCGAGGTCCACCAGGCGGGCCCCGGAGGCGCTCACGCGCACCTCCGCGTGCCGGCGCGAGACGCCGGGGTCGTCGACGACCACGTCGGCGTCGGAGCCGCGGCCGATGACGGTGACGGCCTCGGTGAGCACGTACCCGCGCCCGTCGACCTCCAGCTTCGGGCGCCCGGCGGTGGAGGTGCGGCCGGTGGCCGGCGCCACCCGCCCCTTCACGGTGGAGCTCAGCACGCGGAAGACGCCGGTCTCGAGGTCGTCGGACTCGTGGAAGTCCACGCGCACCGGGCCCACGAAGGAGTAGCGCTGCTTCTCGGCGTGCTGGGTGACCGCGGCGACCAGCTCGTCGGCCAGCGTGTCCTGCCAGGAGGCGATCTTGTCGTGGTCGGTGCGGCCGAGCTCGACGACGAAGCTGTTGGGCACCAGGGTGCGCCCGCGGGCCAGCACGGCGGCGCGGTCGTCGAGCTCGCGGCGCAGCGCGCTGGCGACCTCCACGGGCTGCACCTCGCTGCGGAACGCGCGGGCGAAGACGCCGTTGACGGCGCGCTCGACGCCGCGCTCGAACCGGTCGAGCACTCCCACGCCACGCCCCCCTCCGCCTCGGTCCCCCGGTGATCCGGCTCCCGCATCGTAGCCGCGCGGGCGCTCACCGCCCCTCCCGAGAAGGGGGGTGTCCGTGGAGGTCTCGCGGACCTGCTAAGGTTCTACCTGTCTGCGCGAGTGGCGGAATAGGCAGACGCGCACGGTTCAGGTCCGTGTGCCCGAAAGGGCGTGGGGGTTCAACTCCCCCCTCGCGCACAGGGTGAAGGCCCCGGTCGATCTCGACCGGGGCCTTCGTCGTCCCCGGGTGCCGTTCCCCCCGCGGCCCGCGAAGCTGGCGGGCATGGGACTCATCGGCGTGACCGGCGCGACGGGCCACCTCGGCGGGCGCGTGGCGCGCGCCCTGGCGGCGGGGGCCCTCCCGCAGCGGCTGGTGGTGCGCGACGCCTCCCGCGCCCCGGACCTGCCGGGGGCCGACGTGCGGGTGGCCACCTACTCCGACGGCGCGGGCATGCGCCACGCCCTCGACGGCGTCGACGTGCTGCTGCTGGTCTCCGCCTCCGAGGACGCCGACCGCGTCGCCCAGCACCGCAGCGCGGTGGAGGCCGCGGTGGAGGCCGGGGTGCGCCGCGTCGTCTACACGTCCTTCCTGGGCGCCGCGCCGGGCTGCACCTTCACCTTCGGGCGCGACCACGCCGCCACGGAGGGCTGCTGGCCGCCGCCGGGCTGGAGGCCACCGTGCTGCGCAACTCCTTCTACCTGGACGTGCTGCCGGACTTCGCCACCGGCGGCGCGCTGCGCGGGCCGGCCGGGGAGGGGCGGGTGGGCGCGGTGGCCCGCGACGACGCCGCCGACGTGGCCGTGGCCGCGCTGCTGGACGAGGCGCACTCCGGGCGCACCTACGACGTCACCGGCCCGCGGGCGCTGAGCATGGCCGAGGTGGCCGAGACGATCACCCGCGTCACCGGCGAGCCGGTGCGCTACGTGCAGGAGACCGTGGAGGAGGCGTACGCCTCGCGCGCGGGGTACGGGGCGCCGGGCTGGGAGGTCGACGGCTGGGTGAGCACCTACACGGCCGTCGCCGCCGGCGAGCTGGACGTCGTCACCGACGTCGTGCAGCGCCTGACCGGCCACGCCCCGCGCACCTTCGAGGACGTCCTCACCGGGCGCTGACGCCGGCCCGGGGCCCGGCTCGGCGCGGGGCCGGCGGGGTCCCGGCGGGGTCCCGGCGGGGTCCCGGCTCGGTGCCGGCCCTGGCGGCGCGCGCGGCGCCCGCCTAGCGTCGCGGCGTGAGCACCGACCGCGAGCAGCAGCTGCTGCACCTCGTCGCCACCCGCCGCGAGAGCGTCCTCGTCACCCTCAAGCGCGACGGGCGCCCCCAGCTGTCCAACGTCACCCACCACTACGACCCGCAGCGCCGCCTGGTGCGGGTCTCGGTCACCGCCGACCGCGCCAAGTCCCGCAACCTCGAGCGCGACCCGCGCGCCTCGCTGCACGTGTCCGCGCCGGACTTCTGGTCGTGGACGGTCGTGGAGGGCGACGCCGAGCTCAGCCCGGTCGCGCAGCGCGAGGACGACGCGGCGGTGGAGGAGCTGGTGGAGCTGTACCGCGCGCTGGCGGGGGAGCACCCCGACTGGGACGACTACCGGGCGGCGATGGTGCGCGACCGGCGCCGCGTGGTCAGGCTGCCGGTGGGGCGCGTCTACGGGCAGCTGCCCGGCTGAGGCGTGGAGGGCGGGAGGGGCGGGGTGCAGGTGCGGCGTCCGGCGGCCGCCCCCCGACGGCCACCGGACGCGACACCGCGTTCCCCCCTCGCGAGCCCTCCCGCGCAGGTTCCCCCCGGACCCGGCGCGAGATCCCCCGGCCCGCGCAGGTTCCCCCCGGACCCGGCGCGAGCCCCGTGGGCTCAGCGACGACATCGCTGCACCCCCCGGGGGCGTTACACACCCCTGCCGACGACTTCTCCCGCGACTTCCCGCCGGTGCGCGCCGCGGGCCCGCTCGTAGGGTCGCCCCGTGCCCCGGGACCGCTCCTCCGAGCCCGCCGACCGCCGAGACGACCGCCGAGACGACCGCCGCGAGGACCGGCGAGACGACCGCCCGGCGCGGGGCTCCGGCGACCTCGCCGCCGCGCTGCACGGCCTGCACGAGGGCCCGTACGCGCGCTACCGCTCGCTGACCGGGCGGCGCTGGCCGCTGCTGCCGGGGGTGACGTTCTCCCTGGTGCGCGCCCAGGCGGACCCCTTCGCCCCGCCGAGCCGCTGCGAGGTGCGCCTGGACGCGGCCGCCGCCGGTCTCACCGGCCTCGGGCCGGAGGTGCCGGCGCGGCGGCGCGCGCTGGCCGGGCACCTGGCGCGCCGGGCGCGCGCGGCGGCCGGGGACACCTTCCGCGTCGACGCCGGCGGGCAGGAGGTGCTCCAGCGCAGCTCCTGCGAGGTCGGCGCCGACGGGGGCGTGGTGCTGCGCTTCGGCTACCACCTGCCGGGCCCGCGCCGGCGCGTCGACGGGCGCACCGCCGCGCGGGAGCTGACCGGCGCGCTGCCGGAGCTGGTGCGCTCGGCGCTGCTGGCCGACGCGCTGGACGTCGAGGCCGCGCGCGCCTTCGCCGACGCGGTGGAGGACGCCGGCGCGCTGCGCGCGCTGCTGCCGGGGCGGGGGCTGGTGGCCTTCGTCGCCGACGGGGCGGTGCTGCCGCGGCGCAGCGGGGTGGACCCGCGCCCGGCGGCGGACGCGGTGCCCTTCGCCGGCCCGCCCTCGCTGCGGGTGGAGGTGGACCTGCCGCACCGCGGCCGGGTGTCCGGGACGGGCGTGCCGGCGGGGGTCACGGTCGTCGTGGGCGGCGGCTTCCACGGCAAGTCCACGCTGCTGGCGGCGCTGCGCGAGGGCGTGCACGACCACGTGCCCGGCGACGGGCGCGAGCTGGTCGTCACCGCCGCCGACGCGGCGGCGGTGCGCGCGGAGGACGGGCGGGCGGTGACGCGCGTGGACGTCGGCGCGTTCGTCGCCGGCCTGCCCGGCGGGCTGGACCCGCGCGACTTCACCACCGCCGACGCCTCCGGCTCCACCTCGCAGGCCGCGGCGGTGGTGGAGGCGCTGGAGGCCGGCAGCCGGCTGCTGCTCCTCGACGAGGACACCGCCGCGACGAACCTCATGGTGCGCGACGCGCGCATGCAGGCGCTGGTGGCCAAGGCCGCCGAGCCGCTGAACCCCTTCGTGGACCTGGTGCGCCCCCTGCACGCGGACCACGGGGTCTCCACGGTGCTCGTGGCGGGCGCCTCCGGCGACTTCCTCGACGTGGCCGACCGGGTGCTGCTCATGCGCGACTTCCGCTGCGAGGACGTCACCGCCCGCGCGCGCGAGGTCGCCGCCACCCCGACGGGGCGGGTGGCCGAGGCGGGGGCCTTCCCGCCGGTGCGGCACCGGGTGGTGGACCCCGCCTCCCTGGACGCCACGGCCCGCGGGCGGCGCCGCGTCGGCGCGCGCGGCACCGACGCGCTGCTGCTCGGCGAGCACGAGGTGGACGTGCGGGCGGTGGCGCAGTTCACCGACGCCGCGCAGGTCGCCGGGGCCGGGTGGGCGCTGGAGCACCTGGTCGCCGCCGGTCACCTGGACGGCCGGCGCACCCTGGCGGCGGCGCTGGAGCTGCTGGCCGGGGACCTGGCGGGGGAGGTGGCCGGGTGGGCGGGCGGCGCGCACGCCGACGTGGCGGTGCCGCGCCCGCACGAGGTGGCGGCGGCGCTGAACCGGCTGCGCGGGCTGCGGGTGCGCGCGCTGCGCGACGCGCCCGGCGATTGACCGGCGATTGACCGGCGGCCGACCGGCGCCCTGAGGTCGACCGGCGCTCCGGTGGCGGGGCGGGGAGCGCGCCGTCAGGGTGGTGAGCCGTGAGCACTCCGAGCGACGAGACCGGCAAGAGCACCGAGCCCACCGAC
Organism: Kineococcus gurbantunggutensis; assembly: GCF_050871925.1. NCBI lineage: Bacteria > Bacillati > Actinomycetota > Actinomycetes > Kineosporiales > Kineosporiaceae > Kineococcus > Kineococcus gurbantunggutensis. The sequence goes on along the minus strand of NZ_JBJLSG010000051.1, from coordinate 3,865 downwards.
CGGGTGGACCCCACCGACAACGCCGAGGTGCGCGCGGTGGAGGAGGGCGGCAGCCGTCAGGTCGCCCGCGGCAGCGACGGCGGGATCCAGCCCTCGCCCGCGCGCAGCCCCGAGGACCCGCTGGGCACGCAGGAGGACATCCCCGCCGGCACCGGCGCGGGCAGCCCGCTGGACGGCGTGCTGATCAGCGAGGAGGACGCCGAGCAGGCGGTCTCCGGCGACACCGGCCCGGAGAGCTCCTCCGGCCGCTGAGCGGCTCAGCCCCCCGACCCGGGCGCCGCGGTGCCCGGGCGGGAGCCGCCCTCCCGCTCGGCGAGCAGGTCGCGGATCTCCGTCAGCAGCCGCACCTCCTCGCTGGGCGCCTTCGGCTCCGGCGCCCCGTGCTGCTTGCGCAGCGCCAGCAGCCGGTTCAGCGGCGTGACCACGAGGAAGTACACGACCGCGGCGACGATGAGGAAGTTCAGCACCGCACCGACGATCGAGCCCACCCGGATGCCCACCACCGGCACGCCGGCGACCTCGCGCAGCGGGATCACCCAGGTGTTCTCCAGGTTCGGGCCGCCGCCGACCGCCGCGATGAGCGGGTTGATGAGGCCCTGCACGATCGAGGTCACCACCGCCGTGAAGGCCGTGCCGATGACGACGGCGACCGCGAGGTCGATGACGTTGCCGCGCAGGACGAAGTCGCGGAATCCGGTGACGAGCTTCACGGGTGCCTCCTGGGGCCGCGGGGTTCGGGCACTGGGACCCTAGGGGCGTGACGGGTTCGGGGGCGAGCGCAGCGGGCGGCGTCGTGGTCGTCGGGCTGGGCGCCGCGGGCGCGAGCCTGGCGTGGCGGCTGGCGGGTTCGGGCGTGCCGCTGCGGGTGGTGGAGGCGCCGGCCTCCTCGGGCCGGCGCACCCAGGAGCGCACCTGGTGCACGTGGGGGCCGGCGGGACCGGGGCCGTTCGGCCACCTGGTGGCGGCGTCGTGGCCGCGGGTGCGGCTGGTGCCGCCGGCGGGCCGCGACGTCGTGGCGCACCTGGGGTCCTGGCGCTACCGGATGCTGCGCTCGCAGGACCTGGACGCGGCGGTGCGCGAGCGCCTCGCGGACGCCGGGGTGGCGGTGGAGGAGGCCGTCGTGCACGACGCCGCGGACCTGCGCGCGCCGGGGTGGACGGTGGTGGACACCCGCCCGGTGGCGGTCCCGCGCACGGGCCGCACGCTGCTGCTGCAGCACTTCCTGGGCTGGCGGGTGCGCTCGGCACGCCCGGTGTTCGACGCCTCGACGGTGACGCTGATGGACTTCCGCGTGCCGCAGCCGGCCGGCGGGGTGGCGTTCGGGTACGTGCTGCCCACGTCCGCGCACGAGGCGCTGGTGGAGTACACGGAGTTCTCCCGCGAGCTGCTCACCGACGCCGGGTACGAGTCCGCGCTGCGGGGGTGGTTGCGGCGCAGCGGGACCGGCGAGGTGCAGGTGCTGGGCGCCGAGCGCGGCGTCATCCCGATGACGGACGCGGCCTTCCCGCCCTCGGGGGTTCTGGGGGTGCTGCGCTGGGGCGCGGCGTCGGGGTCGGTGCGCCCCTCGACGGGGTACGCGTTCAGCGTGCTGCAGCGGCAGGCGGACGTGCTGGCGGCGCGGGCGCGGGCCGGTTCGCCGCTGGTGCTGCCGCCCGCGCACGGGCGCCGGCACCTGCTGATGGACTCGCTCGTCCTGGAGGCGCTGGCGGCCGGCCGCGTCGACGGGCCGGGGTTCTTCACCGGGTTGTTCGAGCGCAACCCCGTGCAGCGCGTGCTGGGTTTCCTGGACGGCCGCACCGGGCCCGCGGACGACGTGCGCCTGATGGCGTCGTCGCCGCGGGGCCCGATGCTGCGGACCGTCCTGGGGAGGGCGCTGCCGCTCAGGCGTTGAGGACGGCCTCGACGTCGAGCTCGAGGTCGACCTTGTCGGCGACGACGAGGCCGCCGTTGTCGAGGCGGGCGTCGAAGGAGATGCCGAAGTCGCGGCGGTCGATGCGGCCCTTGGCGGAGAACCCGGCGCGGTACCCGCCGTAGGCGTCGGGGCCGAACCCGGAGACCTCGACGGTGAGGGTGACGGGGCGGGTGACGCCCTTGAGGGTGAGGTCGCCGGTGAGCAGCAGGTCGCCGCCGTCGTGGCTCAGGCCGGTGGAGGCGAAGGTGGCCGAGGGGTGGTTGGCGACGTCGAAGAAGTCGCCGCTGTGCACGTGGGCGTCGCGCTGCTCGTTGAACGTGGTCAGCGAGGTGACGTCGACGGTGGCGGTGACGCCGGAGCGGGCGGGGTCCTCGGCGGTGACGAGCTCGCCGGAGACGGCGCCGAGGCGGCCGCGGACCTTGCTGACGGCCATGTGCCGCACGGTGAAGGACACCTCCGAGTGCGAGGCGTCGATCGTCCAGGTGCCGGCGCGGTAGCCGGGGAACTCCGGCAGCGCGGAGGGGGCGGGCAGCGTGGCGGTCGCCGTGCCGTTCGCGGTGCTCTTGTCGTCCTTCTTGCCGAACCAGCCCATCGTGGTCTCCCCAGGTCGTTGAGTGTTCAACTTCTGGGTTGACGATAACCCCGCTCTGGTTGAAAGCGCAAGCACTTCTCGTCCGGTGCGCGCAGCGGGCCGCCCCCGGTGGTCGGGGGCGGCCCGGCGGGGGTCAGCGGGTCAGCGGGTCAGCGGGTCAGCGGGTCAGCGGGTCAGACGACCGTGCCGCGCTCGAAGAACCAGGCGACCGTCAGCGCCACCGGGTCCACCACGCCGCCGCGGGCGGTGCCGCGCGCGCCGTCCGCGGCCGCGCGGTAGGCCGCGGTCAGGGCCGTCACCGCCGGCACCTGCGCCCGCTCGGCGTCCGCGAGCGCCCGCGCCGCGGGGACCATCGCCTGCAGCACCGGCGCCCCGCCCCCGGCCGGGGGGTGGGTGACGTGCTCGGCGGCCAGCGCCAGCTCGTGCGTGCCCACGTCCCCGGTGCACGCCTGCGCGAGCTCCTCGAACCAGGTGCTCAGCGGGTGCAGCGGGCCCTCCACCCGGCTCGCGCCGCGCGCCACGGCCGCGAACACCTCGCCCGGCCTGGCCCCGGCCGGCAGCGCGCCGACCTCCTCGTCGGCGGCCAGCGCCGTCTGCACCAGCGCGGGCGCCTGGCCGTCCAGTTCGCCGCGCCGCGCCAGCACCTCGTCGCGGAACCCGGTCCACCAGGCCAGGACCCGTCTGCCGTCCAGGTCGGCCGTGCGCGTGCCGCGCACGGGCCGCACGGGCCGGCCCTCGTGCAGGACCTCCAGCAGGTCCCGCTCCGTCTTCGTCGCCCGACCGTCCACGTCGTCCTCCTCCTCGAGGTCCGACGAGCGTGTCACCCGGCGGAGCGCTCCGCCACCCGGAGCTTCTAGAACTTCTCCCAGTTACTCAGCGTCATGGGACGTTCGGGTGGTCGTGGCTCAAGTGCCCAGGTCAGGAGCCCGATGCCTGATCTGTCGGTGACGCTGCGTCCCGATCAGACTGGAGGAGAGTCACCGTGTCCGCTCGCCGCGCCTTCGCCGCCCTCGCCCTCGCCGGGTCCGTCCTCGCCGGTTCCGCCGCCCTGGCGCCCGCCGCCTCCGCCGCGCCGACCACCGGGACCACCGCGACCGCGGTGACGACCCTCGCCGGGTCGACCACGACCGGGCACCTGCGCAAGACCGCGGCCCCCACCGGCACCACCACCAGCACCGTCACCGGTCACCTGCGCAAGACCGCCACCACGACCGCGACGACCACCGCGGGCACCGCGACGAGCACGGTCACCGGTCACCTGCGCTGACCCCCGCCCCTCCCGCTGCGCGCGGGGGGGCCGGGGGGCGGGGGGGGTGGGGGGGGGGGGGGGGGGGGGGGGGGGGGGGGGGGGGGGGGGGGGG